>JBBRPU010000038.1:0-17430 GCA_038227545.1 Candidatus Acidiferrales bacterium | reverse complement strand
GCGCTGAATACCAGTACTGATCCGTGGGGAACATCCTCGATAGACTCTACAAAGATGGCCCCGCGCCGGCGCAACTGCTCTACTACGTAGGTGTTATGGACAATTTCATGGTGCACGTAGACAGGCGCGCCATAGGCTTCCAGCGCCAGCTCAACGATGTCCACGGCGCGCACGACGCCCGCACAAAAGCCGCGCGGCCTCACTCTTAGCAAAACTTTCCCTGTTGCAGTCTCCATCGCCATCCTGACTATAGAATTCTGAGAACTCTATCATACCTCAGCGCCGTGCCTGGCTGCATCCGTTTCCGGTATAGCGAACAAAGCTGGGTCATGCAACTAGAGGAGAGCGCTTGGGTAGGGACGACGAGCAGTAGGAGCCGACGCCAGGCTGCAACTTTCGCGCGGGCACGGGGTTAAATACGACGGAGAAACTTTTTTTGGGAGGATCGAAAATGTGGTATCCCAGCTTGAATAAAACCGGGACTTCACCGCTCTTGATGGCTGCCGTGGTAGCTGCCGGCCTGTTTTTTGCCGGCTGCGACGAGCATGTGGACGTGGTACGCGACCATAACGTGGCGATTCCGAAGCACGCGACCTGGGCGTGGAAGCCCGCAGCGCCCGAGAAGGAATCAGAATCAAGAGAAGTAGAAAAGAACCGGGTGATCTCGCGCGACGATATGTCGGAAGACGGCCGCCGTGAAAGATCCGACCGCGATCCGCGAGCAGAGGCCGATCGCGCTTCCCGCATGCGGATAGACAACGATACTTTCCGGATGGCGGTGCGCACCGACATCGAGCGCGCGCTCGCCGACAAGGGCTTCAAGCAAGTAGACGATCCCGGCGCTGCGGAATTCCTGGTGGACTATCATGTGGGGATTCATCGCGCCACGATGAGAGTACCGCGTTACGGTTACGGAGGCGGTTATCCGGGCCTGGTATGCGGCCCGTATGGCTGCTGGGAATCTTACCGCTGGGGATATTGGGGCGGCCCGTCCGGCTATCAGAATGTTCACTACCGCGAAGGCACCATCGTGTTTGATTTCGTAAAACAGGGATCAAACAAAGTGGCGTTCCGCGCCGTGGGGCAGCGACCCATCCATCACGATTCGTTTTCCACCGATCACATCCGCGATGCCGTGAACCGCTTATTGCGCGACCTGAAACACGGGAAGCAATAATTTAGATTGATGAGAGGTCAAAAAAGCTGGGTGGCGAAATCGCTCATCCAGCTTTTTTGTTTGCGCGACAGCTTGCGCGCTTGGAACGCTACTTCTATCCTCACTGGCTATGACACTTCAGGGACAAACGGCTTTGATTACCGGATCAGGGCGCGGCATCGGACGCGCGATTGCTTATCTATTCGCGAAAGAAGGCGCGTCGGTTTTTCTGGCGGCGCGCACGCAGAAAGAACTTGCGGCTGCCGCGGCTGAAATTACACAGGATGGTGGACAGGTTGCGTTTGCCGTCGCGGACGTCAGCCAAGAAGAGGAGTGCCGCCGCATTGTGGAAGCCGCGCGTGAAAAATTCGGCGCCATATCTATACTTGTGAACAATGCCGGGCATTACGGTCCGGTGGTTCCGGTGGAAGAATACCCGCTGGCGGAATTCGACAGCGTGATGGCGGTGCACTTGCGCGCTGCGTTTGTCCTGATGCAACTGGTGCTGCCGGAAATGTACGCGCGCGAAAGCGGCGTAATACTTAATATTTCGAGCTTGTCGGCGAAGTCGGCTTTCCCATGGGGTTCCGCTTATGCGGCGGCGAAGGCGGGCATGCTGGGTCTGACGCGGGTAGCCGCGGCGGAAGCAGCGCGAAAAGGTGTGCGCGTGAACGCCCTCTGCCCCGGGCCGGTGACGGAAACAATAATGTCCAAGGAACTAGGCGCAACGCTGGCCAAAAAAACAGGCGTCAGCTCCGAAGAGCAACTCGCGAGTTTTCTGCAAACGATCTTGCAGGGGCGAGGACAAACCGCCGATGAGATCGCGCGCGCTGCGCTTTTCCTGTGCTCGGACGCTTCCAGCGCCATGACCGGACAATCCATCAATGTGGATGGCGGCGCAGCTTTTTTCTAGTCCGTCGATTCGACGGGCGCGGACTCCGCGTCGCAGAAAAACGACTGCGCAATATTCCCGGCGCATGAAGTGTTTTTCAGCGCGGTTCGTTTTTGTACACCACGCCGGCTTTCATCACAAATTTCACGCGCGATAATTCGGAAATATCTTTCAGAGGATCACCGCTTACCGCAACGATGTCCGCCCACTTGTCCGCTTCCACGGTGCCGGCTTTATCTTTCCAACCCAGCGCTTCGCTGGCCACGGATGTAGCGGAGCGAATGGCCTGCATGGGCGTCATTCCATATTGGACGTAGTATTCGAATTCTTTGGCCTGGTTCAGGTTTTTCCAGTCGAAGCCGCCGGCGTCGGTGCCAAAGACAATTTTGACATTTTTCTTCAAGGCTTTCTGAAAGGCGGTGCGCTCGGCCTCTACCATTTTTGGCCAATTCCCGGCGCGGCCCGGAGCTACATAGGCTCCCACAGTAACCGTCGGAACCCAATAGACTCCCTTCTTGGCGATTTCATCGAGCAGCGCGTCAGTGAGGCCGTCGCCATGCTCGATGGTGTCCACTCCAGCACGCAGGGCGGCGGCAATTCCGTCGGAGCCGATGGCATGGGCGGCAACTTTTTTGCCGAGGCGGTGCGACTCGTCCACGATGGCTTTGGCTTCTTCGTCGGTGAAATTCACCATGCTGTGCAGCACGCCGTCGGCTTCAAAATGATATTTGCGGTCGGAATAATATTTGATCCAGTCGGCGCCGTACATAACCTGCTCGCGCACAGCTTTGCGCGCAGCGTCCACGCCATCCACGTATTGCACTCCGGTGGGAACCTTTAACTCCCACGAATAGCCCAGCAGCGGATACATGCCCGTCGGCGTCATGGCCCGCGTAGCGACCTGCATGCGCGGGCCGGGAACCTCGCCGTTGGCGATGGCGGTTTTCACATCCACGTCAGCGTACATGGCGCCCTCGGTCTCGAGATCGCGGATAGTTGTAAATCCGTGCTCAAGCGCAATGCGCGCGTTGCGAGCGCCCAGGATGGCGCGATATGGGATGGATTGTTTCAGAAGCTGGACGTCGTAATCTTCGGCGGTGATGTCGCCATTCAAAACAACGTGAGTGTGAGCGTCCATGAAGCCGGGCATGACCGTATATTGCGAGAGGTCCACAAGCTCGACGCCCGCGGGGACCGCGCCTCCGGCAGAAACGGAAGTGATGGTGTCGCCTTCAATCAGGATGACAGCGTTGTCCATGACTTTATCGCTCTTGCCATCTATCAGGTGGCCCGCGCGAATGGCAATCTTCTTAGCTGGAGCTGCGGGTTTGTCTTGCGCTCCGGCATGAAACACAAAAATTCCCAATGCGCTTAGCGCCACCACAACCACGGCCGTCCGCTGAAAACGTCGCTGCATGATGTTTGCCTCCGTGAAAACGCCGAGCCTATCACATCGCGGGCCACCGGAGTTTTCAAAGCGATTTGGCAACACTTGACGGCAGAAATATCCCTCAATGCATACTCACAAATAAGCGAAGCGCAGTATAATTCCCGGCATGCCGATCGCTACCGGCTCGCAAATTGGTCCTTACCATATCGTGGCGCCACTGGGCGCCGGCGGCATGGGCGAAGTTTATCGCGCCACGGATGCGCGGCTGCGGCGTGAAGTGGCGATTAAAGTAATTCCGGAAGCCACCTCGCAAGACGCCGATCGTATGGCGCGATTTGCGCGAGAAGCGCAATTCCTGGCGGCCTTGAATCATCCCAACATCGCCAGCATTTACGGCTTCGAAGAATCTTCGAACATGCTGGCGCTGATCATGGAGCTGGTGGAAGGTCCGACGCTGGCAGAGCGCATCAAGGTCGGGCCGTTGCCGATCGAAGATGCGCTGCCGATCTTCAAGCAAATTACAGAAGCGCTGGAATACGCGCACGACCGCGGCATTGTGCACCGGGATTTAAAACCCGCGAATATAAAAACCAAAGCTGACGGCACCGTGAAGGTACTGGACTTCGGGCTCGCCAAAGCTCTTTCCGATGACACCGCCACGATGGATATTTCGAATTCGCCGACACTTACGGCGGCGGCCACCAAGGCCGGCTACATCCTGGGAACCGCGGCCTATATGTCTCCCGAGCAGGCGCGCGGCAAAACGGTGGATCGCCGCGCGGACATCTGGTCCTTTGGCGCAGTGGTTTTTGAAACGCTGACGGGCACCAACGCATTCAAGGGCGATACGATTTCCGATACGCTGGCGGCGGTGATTCGCGGCGAACCGGAATGGACTTTACTGCCTGCGAAAGTGCCCAGCGAAATTCAGCAACTGATTCGCAGGTGCCTGGACAAAGATCAGCGGCAGCGGCTGCAGTCCATCGGCGAAGCGCGCATCGCGATTGAGAATGCCATGGGCGGCCGCGGCTCTGCGATCAGCAGCGCGCCGAGTTTGCTCGGTGGTAGTGGCGCGGCGCTCGCGGCACCAAAAGAAAATCGCGCGCTGAAGTTCGGTGCAGCAGGAGCGTTGGGTTTGCTGCTGTTGGCGGCGGGATTTCTGCTCGCCAATTGGGTACATCACGGCAGCCCGCACGACGCCGCTGCGATTCGTTTCGCGATCGCCGCTCCTACGGGCACATCGCTGAGTTCACTGGGCCAGCGCACCGTGGCGGTCTCTCCCGATGGACTGCGCATGGCCATTGGAGCGAGCGGATCCGACGGACCGCGGCTGTACCTGCGAGAGCTAAATTCTTCGTCCGCTGTAGCGATACGCGGTGCGGAGGGCGGCGTCAATCCCGTATTTTCTCCGGACGGAAAATGGTTGGCTTTTTTCACCGGCGGAAAGCTGAAGAAAGTTTCGCTCGACGGTGGAACTCCGATCACGCTGGCGGACAATGTCGTTTACGCGCAAGGGGCGACGTGGGGAGAGGACCACAACATTTACTACGCTCCGTCGCTGAACTCGGGGATCCTGCGAGTTGGCGAAAATGGCGGCGCTTCCGAAGCCGTAACCAAGATCCAGGCGGACAAAGGCGAACTCGGGCACATCTCGCCGATTCTTTTGCCCGGAAATAAAACGCTGCTGTACGCGGTGTTTTCCGGCGGCAATACCGACGACAGCACCATTGTGGCGCAGCAGCTTGGTTCGAACGACAAGAAAGTCCTGGTCGCCAAAGGCTTCGATCCACGATTCCTGGCCCCCAATCATTTGCTGTACGTGCGCGCCGGCTCGCTGATGGCGGTGACGTTCGATCCGGGGAAATTGGAAGCGGGCGGCTCGGCCGTTTCGGTGGTTCAGGACCTGGTGACCAATTCCCTTTCCGGCTCCGCGCAATACGATCTGTCCCGCGACGGCACATTGATGTACGTGAACGGCGGCAAGCAGGCCACGGAAAATACTCTATTGCTGGCCGAGCATGACGCCAAGCCGCAACCGTTCGCGTTGAAACCGAATCTCTACGAATCGCCGAGATTCTCCCCGGACGGCAAACTTCTGGCGCTGACGGTGCGGCTCCCGGATCCGGACATCTGGATATATGACCTTGCGCGCGGCGCGCTGCGGCGCATCACCTTCGCTCCCGGTGAAGATGAACTGCCGGTATGGTCGCCGGATGGAAAACACCTCGCGTATGCCTCCAACGGACGTCAGCAGGCTTTCATGGTGGCCGTAGATGGCAGCGGTAAAGACGAACCGCTGATGAAGAATGAGACGCACTTCCACCTGCAGTCGTGGTCGCCGGACGGCAAGCTCATCGCGTATGAGCGGTTGGGCAGCTCCGGAAATTTCGAGATATGGATGCTGCCGATGGAAGGCGAGCGCAAGCCGTACGCGTACCTGGCGTCAGCGTTCAACCTGGACCAGCCAGCGTTTTCCGTGGATGGACACTGGCTGGCGTACACCTCAAACGAATCGGGACGGCCGGAAGTTTATGCCCAGCGCTTCCCGGGGCCAGGCGAAAAAGTCCAGGTTTCGACCGACGGCGGAAACAACCCGGTATGGTCGCACGACGGCAAGCAACTGGTGTACGAAAGCTCGGGGACCCTGTGGGCCACAGAGGTCATAGTGTCGCCTTTTCGCGTGGGCAAATCGCGCGTGCTGTACCAGGGCGACATCTGGAACGACGCGGCCGGACCGAACTATACCGTCGCGCCCGGCGGAAAACGCATCGTGGTCGTGGAGCGCAGCAAGGATCCCGACGGCGGCAACGTAAAAGTGGTGCTGAATTGGAATCAGGAAGTGCGGTCGCTGGCGGGCGCCCCCGGGAAATAGCGGAAACACGAAAAGGCTCGGGCCAAATTAAAAGGACCAACCGTTCTCTCAGGACGGTTGGTCCTTTTCACGGAATGAGATGCTAAATTCCGCGGTGCACTGGCAGAACCAGAAATCAACTCTCAGGGGATAAATTTAAGTTTAGACCGGACGCCGAAACGGGCGGCGGCCTAATTGTTCCATCGCGGAAGCGGCGCGACGAGCCATGCTGACTGCCGGACTGCGGCTTTCGACCAGCCGGGCGACTCCGACTTCCCACACCTTCTGCATCATATAGACGCTGGCGATCAATAAGGCGATCACGGCGAATCCGGCGGCGAACAGCGCAAAGGCGGCCAGCAGCTCTCGGACGAAATACAGCTGCACGGCTACTCCCGCTGCCAGAAACCACCACATCCACTTACGGCTCTTATCGTCAGTCTTAGTCATGGGCCTGGGTCCTCTTATATAAAACACTTGCTGAAGCTCTTGGTTCCGTTAGATGCGGGGGACTGTCCGTTGGCTCCAGTCGCTTGCACCTGAACCATTTGACACTTTTGCGGGGGCTTACGCGATGGTACAGAAGGCACATTTTGGGGGCTAAACGAGTCTACTAGTACGATTTGTTCGGGATTGGTAACCCCGTAAGTCATTGATTTATTTAGAGATATCTGATACATAGAACCCTGTAGGCGAAGAAATGGCGTTGTCGCCTGGTTTTCGCTGTACCTCTTCAACGACCTGAGCGTAAGTACAGGCGGAGCAATGGCGAAATCACACAGCCAGATGTGCCCTGTTCCTGGTACGCGCTCGTCAGCGTTAGGCGAGCGTTGGATGCAAAACTGGGTGACAACCGCGAGGGGATGGAGCGGCTACTTCAGGGCGTAACCGATATCAAAGGGCAGCTTGCCGTCTATGTGGAGCACCTTGACCGCGCTGTTTATGGCGTAGACGTCCACAATCCCAACGGCTCCCGGGGTAGAGGTCACCGCCCGGAAAACGTCATCATCGGTAGCCACAATCTTAATGAGCGGGCGAGTCTCGTTGATTTTCGCGATGGCGGTCTTGGCGTCTGCGGGCGCTACGCCAAAGAGCTTCTGAACGGCTACATGCAACTCGGGTGACGTAGGATCCTTAATAATCAAAGTAAAGGCTCGACCATCCGGCCACGCCTTTAGCGAGCCTTTGCACAATTTGGTGAGTTCGACCAGGGTTACGTCCGGTAACTTGCTGCCTGCCGCGACAATTACGGCCATATTCTTGATGGCGGCGAAGCCCGCCGTAGCCAGGGCCAGGCCGCAAAGGGCCACGACCAGCGGCAGGCGCAGAGGGGTGCGGTGGCGAAGTTTCATTTTTCCCACACAAACCTTTCAGGGAACTTACCTGAGTATTGGCAGCGAACAATTTACTTACAAGTATCCATTACGATCCTTGTGCCTACTTAACGAACACGGTGGTCATTGGCGGAAGTTACACACCTGTCCGTTGGGACAGTATCGAGCGATGGGGGTCGCGGGCTAAGTTTGCTGCTGGTCCATTCGTTCGTGGGCTGCGCTTGGGAGAGCACAATGAACCGGACACTTCGGAAGAGCCTCGCACTATTTGTACCGCTATTCTTCGCCGGAAACGCGATGTACGCGCAAGAGCAGCACCCGCCCCGCGTGCAGGAAACCAAGTCGCGGGCGCCAGGGGCGCCGCGATTGACACCTGCCCATGCACTTTTATTCGGATCCATTCCAGTTTCTACGCGATCGCTGGAAGCGCGGAAAGCCGCGGAGCTGGCGCTCGACAAATATGAAGCGGTGATGCTCGATGACGCCATCGTGCATGCCCAGCATGCGACAGAGCTCGACCATAATTTTGCATTGGGATACGCGCTGCTTTCTTTTGCCTCGCGGCGCAGTGTCCCAAACCATTCTGCCGGCGCTCGCGCGAAAGCCCTGTTGCCTTTGGCCACTCCCGATGAGCAATTGCTGGTGCGCTGGATGACCGGCCTGCAGGAACGAAACCTTCTCCCGGCCATCGCCAGCATGAACGATCTCTTGAAACGCTATCCCAGGAACAAGCATGTGTTGTATCTCACCTCCGAGTGGCTGTACTTCCAGGAAGATTTCGACCGCTCGCAGAAAATGATGGAGTCCTTGCGTGAACTCGACCCCAACTACCCGCCGGTGTTGAACATGCTGGGATATTCCTACATTGAATCCGGACGGCCCGACCCCGCCAAAGCGGTCGCGGCTTTGAAGCATTACGCAGAGGTGGAGACCGGCTCGCCAAACCCGGAAGATTCCCTGGGAGAAGTTTTGCGCTTCGCGGGGCGAGACGAAGAGTCACTGGAGCACTATGGCGCCGCCTTGCAGGTGGATCCCACGTTTTTTTCGTCGCAATTGGGTCTGGGTGACACTCTCACTTTGATGGGCAAGTACGACGATGCCCGGCAGGAGTACGCGAAAGCCTTGCTGGTTTCGGAAAACCATCGCGACTTATTGCACGCCTCGTATCAGAAGGCGTTGACCTATTTTTGGGAGGGTCGGCCGGAGCAGGGCCGGAACGCCCTGGCCACACTCGCGGTTGAAGCCGCGGAAAAGAAAGAAGCCAATGCGCAGTTTGAGATTGGCTTGGGCGCAGCCATGCTGGCCGCAGACTATTCAAGCGAATTGCAGCAACTTCACGAGCTTGAAGCGAAGCTCCAGAACACCGTGGAGGGCATGAGTGGGGCGGATCGCGGCGGCGTACTGGCGAACGTGCTTTGTGAGGAAGCGCGCATCGCGTCACAGCACGGGCAGCGCGAGGCTGCTGAGCAAGCCATCAGTAAGCTGGCCCAGTTTGCGGCGCAATCGGGCGACTTGCGCGTCGGGAATTTCTATGAAACCGCGCGCGGATTTTCACTGCTTTCCCAAGGCGATTCTTCCACTGCAGTAGACGAACTAAGCTCGAACCGGCGCTCGCCGCTGGCGGTGCAACAATTGGCTGTCGCGGAAGAGAAATCTGGCGACCCGGCTGCGGCGGCAGAAGCGCTCTTCCAGTTGAAATATCAACGGGCCCCTACGGTGGAATGGTATATCGCCACTCGCGGAGGCACTCGCTAGGTCAGACCGGATCGAAAACGCCGGACCAAATGAGGTCCGGCGCATCATGACATTTTGTGAGTATAACGTAGGCGGCAAAACGCCTACGTGCAGTCGGTGGTCAGGCTCGTTTCAATAAACGCGTAATGCCCACCAGGATCACCGCACCAATAAAAGCTACGATGATTGAGCCAATGGTTGAAGAGGCTCCCATGCCCATCTGCGAAAATATCCAGCCGCCAAGGATTCCGCCGAGGATTCCAAGAACAATGTCAGCCAGCACGCCGTAGCCGCCGCCCTTCATCAATTGGCCAGCCAGCCAACCGGCGATTAGACCCACTATGATCCACCAGATTATTCCTCCACCTGCCATCGCTGCCTCCTTTTAATTCGAGAGCCGGACCATCCGTCAAATTGCACGCTATGTGTAGTCCAGCCCAGCCGGGATGTCAATGAGGATCAGACCCGAGAAACGGCCGTACTTGCCCCGAGACGGAGGCACTGGCGATCCAGAGGACACGCGCGGGGATTTGCATTTTGCCACCGGCGGGCGAACAATCTAGGTGACGCCACGATGAACGATGAACAGATTGGTGGCTGTTCCGGAGAATTGCGATGCCCGAAGCCGTAATCGTGTCCGCCGTGCGCACGCCTGTGGGCCGAGCATATAAAGGATCGCTGCGCGCAACACGGCCCGATGATCTGGCCGCCGTGGTGATCAAGCAAGCGCTGGCGCGAATTGTTGGGCTGGATCCCAGAGAAATTGACGACGTGATACTGGGCTGCGCCATGCCCGAAGGCGAGCAAGGCATGAACGTCGCGCGCATTGCGGCTTTGCGCGCGGGGTTGCCAGTGGAAACTTCCGCGATGACCATCAACCGATTTTGTTCTTCAGGCTTGCAGGCCATCGCGCTGGGAGCCGAACGCATTCGCGCGGGTGCGGCACAGGTGATTCTGGCGGGCGGGACAGAATCCATGTCTATGGTGCCGATGGGCGAGAACAAGATTTCGCCGAACCCCTGGCTGGTGGACAACCAACCCGACGCGTACATCAACATGGGGCTAGGGACGGAAAATATCGCGCGCAAATTTGGAATTACTCGCGAGCAGGCCGACCAGTTCTCGGCTGAATCGCATCGCAAGGCCATCGCGGCCATCGCGGCAGGAAACTTTAAAGAAGAAACGGTGCCGGTGGAGGTAAAAATCACCACACTGGTGAATGCTAACGGCGCAGGCGGCGGGACGCCCGGCAAAACCACTGCGAAGACGGTGACGCAAACATTTTCGTTTGAAACCGACGAATTGCCGCGTGCGGACACCTCCGTGGAAATTCTGGCGAAGCTCAAGCCTGCATTTCATGCCCAGGGGACAGTTACTGCCGGAAACAGTTCGCCGATGAGCGATGGGGCTGCGGCCGTAATCCTCATGTCTGACACTCGCGCAAAAGAACTGGGACTGAAGCCGCTGGCACGATTCGTGTCGTACGCTACCGCGGGTTGCCCGCCGGAAGAATTCGGGATCGGCCCGGTTTTAGCGATACCGAAAGTTTTGAAACTCGCTGGGCTGGCTCTGAAAGACATGGATGTGATCGAGCTCAACGAAGCCTTTGCGGCGCAATCGCTGGCAGTAATCCAGCAGGCCGGGCTTGATCCCGCGCGATTGAACCCCAATGGCGGGGCCATCGCGCTGGGCCATCCGCTCGGCTGCACCGGGGCGAAACTCACCGCCACGATTATTCGCGATTTACAGCGCCGCAAAGGCCGTTACGGCATGGTGACCATGTGCGTGGGCGGCGGCATGGGCGCTGCCGGGATATTCGAACTCCTCAATTAATTTCCTTTCGCCTTGGTAGTCGGACCGCGGAATCCCGAGCGTCCGGGCAAGTTTCAAGCTTCTTCCTTGTTATGATTCTGAACACTGCGGTTAAACTGGCGAGCGTTGTGGGTGCTCTGTGAATACGCTGGAATTCACGCTTCTGGTTGGCATGGGCTCGCTGCTGGCCGGGTTCCTCGGTTCACTCACCGGGCTGGGAGGCGGAGTAGTGATCGTGCCGCTGTTGACGTTGCTGTTTCACGTAGATATTCGATACGCCATCGGGGCCGCGCTGGTCTCGGTGATCGCCACGTCCTCGGGAGCAGCGGCCGCGTACGTAAAAGAAGGCTATTCGAACATCCGCGTGGGAATGTTTCTGGAGATTGCCACCACCGTGGGAGCGCTGGCGGGCGCGGCCTTGGCGCTGCATCTGCACGTGTCCGTGATTGCCATTATTTTCGGCGTCGTGCTGATTTATTCGGCGGTGGCCAGTTTGCGCGAAAAGGAAGATGAGGCTGGCGATCGCGGGCCGAACCGCCTCGCTACGCTGCTGAACATGGACAGCACCTATCCCACGGAGAAAGGCCTCACTTCATACCATGTGCGTGGGGTTCCCTTGGGCTTCACCATGATGTTTGGCGCGGGCGTTTTATCCGGGTTGCTCGGCATCGGATCCGGCGCGGTAAAAGTGCTGGCGATGGATCAGGCGATGAAATTGCCCTTCAAGGTTTCCACGACTACCAGTAACTTCATGATCGGAGTAACAGCCGCGGCGAGCGCGGGAATTTATTTGAGCCGCGGATATATTGACCCGGGAATCGCGATGCCCGTGATGCTGGGAGTACTGGCCGGATCGCTGTTGGGGGCGCGAACTCTAGCCGGCGCGAAAGTGCGGAGCCTGCGGATGGTGTTCAGCGTAGTAATTGGTTTTCTGGCCCTGGAAATGATCTACAACGGGTTCGCGGGCAAGATGTGAGATGAACCCACCGACTGCAAGGCTGCAACAGGATCAACGCATGGACCAGATTATGGGCGCGCTGTTGCGCACCGGGGTTTTGCTCGCCGCCGGCCTGGTGTTCATCGGCGGAATAATCTTTCTGGTGCGCCATCCGCAGCCAGCTACAAATTATCGTGTCTTCGCAGGCGAGCCGCGGGAGCTGCGGACGATTTCGGGCATTCTGCGCGAGGCCGCCAAGCTGCACGGGCGAGGCCTGATACAACTCGGCCTGTTGCTATTGATTGCCACCCCGGTGGCGCGGGTACTTTTTTCGGTTTTTGCTTTTGTGTACGAAAAGGATTGGACCTATGTGACGGTAACGCTCATCGTGCTGGGTCTGTTGTTCTACAGCTTGTTCTTCGGCACCTAGAACACGCCGCTGCTCGTTAACTGGAACTGCGGGCGCCCATCTGGCAACGTTTCCTGTTGCGTTCTCCGGATACCTTGACTACTCCCCTTCCTGGGCCGCGAAGTGAGATAATTCGATTGGCGCAACCCCAACCAGCGCCAGGAGCGTCGCGATGTCCACGGTCACTACCACCCCCCAAGCCGCAAAGGGCGGCAGCTTCCTACTGGAGTCGCCACAACCATCCGACGTATTTACACCGGCGGACCTCACCGACGATCAAAAATTAATCGGACAATCGGCCGAAGAGTTTGTCTTGAAGGAAGTTTTTCCGCACATCAAGGAACTGGAAGCGAAGAAGCCCGGCCTGTTGCCCGAGCTCGTGAAAAAAGCCGGCGAGCTTGGTTTGTTGAGCGCCGGCATACCGGAAGCGTACGGGGGCGCGGGGCTCGACAAAGTGGCGACCACGGTGCTGACCGAGAAGCTTTCCATCTACGGAGGCTTTGCGGTAACCCACGGCGCGCACGCCGGCATCGGAACTTTGCCAATCGTCTATTTCGGCACCGAAGAACAGAAGAAAAAATATTTACCCAAGCTGGCCACCGGAGAGTGGATCGGCGCGTACTGCCTTTCCGAGCCGCAGGCTGGTTCGGACGCGCAGAATTCCCTGACGCGCGCGGAACTTACGCCGGACGGGGCTCATTACATTTTGAATGGCCAGAAAATGTGGATTACCAACGGCGGATTTGCCGACGTTTATATTGTGTTCGCCAAGGTGGGCGGCGAGAAATTGAGCGCGTTTATCGTGGAGCGCTCTTACGCGGGATTCAAGCCCGGCAATGAAGAGCATAAGATGGGCATCCACGGAAGCTCGACCACGCCGATCTTTCTGGAAAACTGCAAAGTACCCAAAGAAAATTTGCTGCATGAAATAGGGCGCGGACACATCGTGGCCTTCAATATTTTGAACGCTGGACGGTTCACGCTGGGCGCTTCCGCGGTAGGCGGCTCGAAGTACGTGTTGATGACCGCCGCGAAATACGCGAAGGAGCGCAAGGCCTTTGGCAAAGCCATCGGCGATTTTGGCCTGGTGCGCGAAAAACTGGCGGAGATGGCAATTCAGCTATTCGCGGTGGAGTCCATGATTTACCGCTCGGCGGGAAATATGGAGACGGCCATGGCCGCGGCATCCAGCAGCGGAAGCGCCGAGGCCAATCAGAGCGAAAAAATTCAAGTCACCATGAAGGTGCTGGAGGAATACGCGGTGGAAAGCTCCATCGCTAAAGTGTATGGCAGCGAGATGCTGGACTTCGTAGTGGACGAAGGCGTGCAGATTTTTGGCGGCTATGGATTTCACGAGGATTATCCGGTGTGCCGCGCTTATCGCGATTCGCGCATCAACCGAATTTTTGAGGGCACCAACGAAATCAATCGCATGCTCATCGTGCAGATGCTGATGAAACGCGCGATGGGTGGGCAACTGCCGCTCATTCCGGCGGCCATGAAACTGGCGGACGAAATCCTCGCCGGCCCATCCTTCGAGGAAGACAGCGAAGGCGTGCTGGCCGCTGAAAAAGGCGTGGTGGCGAACGCCAAAAAAATATTCCTCCAGTGCGCCGGAGGCGCGGTACAAAAATTCCGCGAGAAGCTGGCGGACGAACAGGAGTTGGTAGCCGCTCTTTCCAATATCGTGATGGAAATTTACGCCATGGAGTCTTGTTTGCTGCGTGCGCAAAAATCCGCTGCGGCGAAGGGCCAGTCGAGTTCGCAGGCCATGCTGGACGCCGCCCGCGTGTTCATTTCTGACGCCAGCGAGCGCGTGGAGCATGAAGCGAAGCGCGCCGTTGCGGCGATTCACGAAGGCGATATGCTCACCACTCAGATGTCGGTGTTGAAACGCTTCTCGAAGCGCGCGCCGGTGGACACCATCGCGTTACGGCGCAACGTCGCGGCCGCGGTGCAGTCGCAGGACCGTTACCCGTTCGAAGGAAAGTAAAAACCTTATTGCTTCGCGGAAGCGCCGGTCTACTTGCTCCCGGTCATCGAAATACCGAAGTGCGGATCCTTGTAGGTGCCGGTCATGGCTACCGGCACAACCGCTCCCGCGTGCTTCCTTTTGAAAAGCGGATCCAGGGGCTTCAGCAAAACGGCTTTTGCGCCGGTAGTATCGTTCGAGAGCGACGCCTCCGTCTTCAAATTTCCGTGAAAATCTATTTTCGTATTTTCCAGGTTGTAGGTGCCGTTCAGCGTAGCTTCCGCTCCCGGTATCGTGCCGATAGTGTCTTTGAAAGTGGCGATGGTGTTCTTCAATTGCACGTTGCCCTTTATATCGGCGGCGACATCGGCGGTCGCGGGATCTTTTTTGTTCCCGCTGGCCCGCTTGCTCAACATGTTCAGGTTATTTTGCCGCTCGGTGTCTTCCCAGCGCGCGTGCTCGATCACAAAATCGCCCTGCAACATCACGCGTCTCAGGAAATCCTCATGACCCGACGGCCAGACCACATGCGCCTTGAAGGTGGTTGCGCCTTCCAGCGGAGGTTTCGGTTCGCGCACGAACAGGCGCAGCACATCGTCAATGCGCCCGTCCCGGACCGACAAATTCAACGTGGTGGTTTTGCCCGGTTTTCCCGGCTTCCCGGCTATGGCACCTTCGATGTGCACTGCAGTGTGCAGGAAAGTTGCGTCCACGGATTTCAGAATGGTGTCGCCCCCGGTGCCGTCCACCGTGACAGCGAATTTCGTCTTCATCACGACGGGGTGATGGCTGCGCGTCACTTCAAAATTGGGAATTTCCATGACGCCTTGCGTTTCGACTTTGCCCAGCCGGCCTCGAAATTCCCCCTTCGCGGATAGCATCCCGGCGATGCCGCCGTAGACGCCGAGGTCTGCCTTGTCAAAGGTGTAGTCACCCGCAAGAAAAATGTTGTCGAGATGCTGGCTGTCCCACGGCCCGAGTTTTCCCTGCGAACGGATTTCGCCTGGGGGTTCTGGATTATGCATCGCCAGATCGTAGGACATCGGTCCTTTGTCATTGACGGACCTAAGCGTCAGCTCGTGAATCTCAAACTTGAGTGGGGCATCGGATTTTGTAGCGATCTCCAGCGTGGCATCGCGCGTAAAAACCTCTCCCAGACGTATGGAAAGGGCGCTCGATTTGGATGCTTGCTGCGATGCCGGTGCAGTGCCGCCGCCCGGTTGATCCACCGGCACGGAAATCTTCAAACCCTCAAGGAGAATGCCGGAGACAAATCCGGGCCGCAGAAGCATATCGTGGTAATTGGCTTTGATCGTCATCCTTCGAATCGCCACCAACGGAGGGCCGGAGTTGTTCGCGCCTCGCGTGAGTGTGACGCCATCCAGCACGCAGCCCGGGTGGGGAAAATAGGTGCGCTCGAAATGCTGCACACCGATTTGACCGGGCCAATCTTCCTGCAACGCCTGCATGACTTTCTGAGAGGAGAATGGCCAGTGAAAAATCAAAATAATCCCGCCGGTGAGCAGAACGACGAGGAGCACGATGGCGAGCGGTATCAACCATCGTCTCTTGGTAATCGCGCCGACGCGCGCCGAAGGATCTTTGTTAGGCTCCATTTTGTAGGGCCGGAGTATGACACGGCTCGCCATAAGCGAAGCTAAAGCAAATCCGGTATGCCGGGCGGAGACAGATACTAGACTACTGAACGCATTGCTGACGGTTTGCCGCTACGGTGGAAAGCAAATGCCACTGCGTCACGGTTGGGAGCCGCGACAGCGCTGGCACCGAGGCCGAACATAAGAAGCTGTAAGTATTCCGCGAAAGCTGGTAACAAAACCGCCAGAGCTCCGTCTTACTGGTTAACGATATATTGGCATCCCATAGGTCGGTCACATCGCTACTATGGCCATCCAATAGGAAAGCTGCAACAATCGGGTAGAAATGGCGGACAAACTGCAAGTCTGGCAAGGCACGCTGGCGCTGATGGTACTTAAGACCCTGGGCGCGCTGGGGCCGCTCCACGGATATGGCATTGCCCGCCGCATTGAACAGACCAGCGGCGATCTGCTGGCGGTGAATTATGGAACGCTGTATCCGGCGCTGCTGAGGCTCGAGCAGGAGGGCCACATCTCTTCGGAGTGGGGCCAGTCGGACAACAACCGCAAGGCCAAGTATTACAAGCTGACCCGCGCGGGCCGGAAATTCCTGGGTCGCGAGGAACGCGACTGGGAGCAGACCACCGCGATACTGGCGCGCTTTCTGGCCCCCGGTAAGGAATCGGCATGAGAAGGCTGCAGGTTTTGCTGATGCGGCTGGCCGGCACGTTTCGCAATGAGAAAAGCGAGCACGCTTTCTCTGAAGAACTGGAAGGACACCTGCAAATGCACACCGATGAAAACATTCGTAAGGGGATGACTCCGGACGAAGCGCGCCGCAACGCGCTGATGAAACTCGGAGGCGTGGCGCAGACTAAGGAAATCTACCACGACCGCGAAAGCCTGCCGTCGCTGGACATTTTTTTGCAGGACGTGCGTTACGCCCTGCGTATGCTGAAAAAGAATCCCGGATTCACGGCGGTGGCGATTCTGTCACTGGCGCTAGGCATCGGCGCAAACACCACGATTTTCACAGTGGTCAACGCGATTCTTTTGAACGCGCTTCCCGTCCGCGACCTGCCTCGACTGGTGCAGGTGGATACGGTGGACAGCAAGACGCTGGTCACCCAGGCCAAGGCCGTAAAACTGGGCATGTCCGTTCCGAATTTTAAGGATTACCGGCGCGACAACCAGGTGCTGACCGATCTGGCGGCGATTCTTCCTACCCCGCTGACGTGGAGCGGCGGCGCAGAGCCGCGGCAGGTACAAGGTGAGCTGGTCAGCGCGAATTATTTCGATGTGCTGGGGATGCGCCCGGCACTGGGGCGATATTTCATGGCCGATGAGG
>JBBRPU010000037.1:0-17466 GCA_038227545.1 Candidatus Acidiferrales bacterium | reverse complement strand
CGCTTGTTTCTCAGGTCAAAACTAAGCCGGCTTGCCAAAAATTATGACTGCATCTCCATTCACCCTGGCTGGAAAAGTTGCTGTCGTCGTTGGAGGAACCGCCGGTATTGGCCGCGCGATTTCCTTGGCACTCGCGGACGCCGGAGCCGATGTTGTCGCATCCGGACGCCGCCAGAAGCTCGTGGATCAGGTTGCCACCGAACTGGAGCAGAAAGAACGCAGCACGTTGAGAATTGCGTCGGATGTCTGCGATCGCGCTTCTCTGGAGAATCTGCTGCAGCAAACGCTCGCAAAGTTTGGCAAAACGGACATTCTGGTGAATTGCGCGGCAAAGATCTCGCGAGCACCCACGATTTCATTCCCGGAGCAGCAATGGAATGAAATTCTGGAGACCAATCTGACCGGCACGCTGCGTGCCTGCCAGATTTTTGGCCAGCATATGCTGGGACGCAAACAAGGTCGCATCATCAACATTGCTTCACTGAACAGTTTCGTCTCCCTATCGGAGGTTGCGGCCTACGCGGCCAGCAAGGCCGCGGTGGTATCGCTGACGCGGTCACTGGCGGTGGAGTGGTCGCGCCACGGAGTTTTGGTCAACGCCATCGCGCCCGGTGTTTTCCGCACCGAATTTAACCAAAAACTACTCGACGGCACGCCGCGCGGCCAGGAATTGCTCGCGCGCACTCCCATGGCCCGGTTTGGCCAGGCAGAGGAAGTTGCGGGTGCGGCTGTCTACCTGGCATCCGACGCTGCTTCCTTTGTAAATGGCCAGACTATCGTTATTGATGGCGGATTTCTCGCCAGCGGCGTGAATCAGTAGTTCCACAATCATCGGCAAGCGTCAAATATTTCCAGTGAGCTAGAAAAGAATTTCTTTGAGGTGTGCGGTGCCCTGGTTCTGGCGTGAAGCTGAGGAATTATCTCGCTCTGAGGTTGATGAGCTAGCTCTCCATTTGCTCGCCGAGGCCCGTGCACGCCTGAAGAAAGACCTTCGCAGGGTTCTGCTGTTGCCTCCCGATCTCACACGCGCGCATAGCGGTGCCGGGAAAATCACGGAAACTTTGTACATGGCGCTCGCCGATCATTGTGATGTCCACGTTATTCCCACGCTCGGCCAGCACGTGCCGCACACGGCGGAGCAAAATCGCTGGATGTTCGGCAAAATACCCAACAATCGCATTCACATTCATGATTGGCTCGGAGGCGTCACAAGGATTGGCACCATCCCGTCGCAGCTCGTGGAACAGAGCACCGGCGGCGTAGCCAACTGGGACATCCCGGTGGATCTAAATACATCCCTGATGCGCGAATCGTGGGATCTAATCGTCAACATTGGTCACGTGGTACCGCACGAAGTTCTGGGATTCGCGAATCACAACAAAAACTATTTCATCGGGCTCGGCGGCAAAGAGACGATTTGCACTTCGCACATGGCTGCGGCGATCTACGGGATCGAAAATAATCTTGGCGAGCTGATCACTCCGCTGCGCAGTTGTTTCAACTGGGCGGAGACCGAATTCCTTGGCCACCTGGCGGACGTTTATTTTCAAGTGGTGATGAAACGCAGCTCTGACAACCGGTTGGTGACTTGCGGCGTGTATGTTGGCGATGATCTGGAAACTTACCTGATGGCGGCACGCGCCAGTAAGCGCGAAAATATCACCATAGTAGACGAACCTATACGAAAAATTGTCGCCGTCATGCAGGCGGACGAATTTCACAGCACCTGGGTCGCCAACAAGGCGGTGTATCGCACGCGCATGGCGCTGGCTGACGCGGGAAAATTGTTGATCATTGCCCCAGGGTTGGAGCGTTTCGGCGAGCAGGAATCGGTTGATGCGCTGATTCGCAAATACGGTTATCGGGGTACGCCCGAAACGCTAAAACTATATCGCGAGAATGTGGACTTGCAGCGCCTGGCGCACGCCACGGCACATCTTCTGCACGGATCGAGCGAAGGGCGATTCACAATTTCCTATGCTCCCGGTCATTTGAGCAGGCAAGAAATCGAGCAGGTGGGCTACGACTACGTTCCCATCGAAGAAGCGCTCAAGCGATATCCTCCCGCGCGCATGAGGGAAGGTTGGAACACCATGCCCGACGGTGAGAAAGTATTTTTCATCAGTACACCGTCATCAGGACTGTGGGCCACGAAGCAGCGGATGGACGCGCGCGGCGCGTAAAATCTCCGGGGCCGAATGGTGTTTACCTTCAATCAGTAAAAAATACGGGCCGGATATGCCGTTCGAACAGGTTTTCCGTCACGCCATCCGCAATCAGGGCTTCGTTGTCCAATACCGCGCCCGTAAATCGGTCACCCATTTTGGCGGCGATTTTGAAACTTACATGGAGAAATTGCCGCAAGTCAGGATTATACGAACTGCAGTTCGAATCATGATTCAGCGCATCGACATATTCCAGTGAACTCCAGCGTTTCACCGCCTCCGGCGCAGGCAACTTCCGGCGATCAATTTCAATCACGGAAGCATACGGAGCGCACAGTTCATCCATGTGTTCGCAAGCCCGGACATATATTTCCTTCGCTAACTCCAGCCCTGCTCCTCCAGCTAACGCCAATCCGGCAAGTTCCGCCAGCCAGGTTGTGCCCGCAGTCTTCAGATGAATTCCTGCTCTGGCATCCGTTATGGCGCCATGGATTGGGCGGTATAACGAGAATTTATCGCTTCCGGAATGGACACTGAGTTTCAGATTGCCCGGGAGATCGTAAATACGCGTGGCATGCGCGAGCACCGCCAGATCAGCGGTAAATTCACGCGTAAACGCCTCGACGTCTCCGCGATAGTCCACGCCTTTATTGAACCGTCCGCTGAACTTAGGCGCGATCGTCTGTACAGGTACTTGCTCATCGGCGATGGCCGCAAGAATAATCAGCAGCTCTACTGGCGTCTGGGGAGAATCAGTTTCATCTATGGAAATTTCAGATACGAACTCGCCTGCTCCTTTGCGTTCCGCAACGTAGCGATATATCTTTCCGGCCTCCTGAATCGCTGCCAGGTATTTTTGCGCTACATTTTCCACCACTTCGCGGCTGCCCTTGAACCGCAAGCCTGAAGGCTCGAGCACAATCTCCGCTAACAGTTCGGGATGCCGCTCGGTGAAGGAACGAATATCCGATGCCTCCGCCAGCGAGCCGATTTTATCCGCGACGTCTATGGTGAAAAAATCGCAAGGGGTGATGAAGGGATCCACGGTTTTCATTCCAATATGATCGGCATCGAGAAAATACGCGCGCGGCCAAGCCAAACCCGCGACCGCCGCGTCGGCTGCGCTCCGCGTTTCCGAAGGCTCCGAACCCACAATCAAGTGTTCGCGATTGGATTTATTCCATACCGGAACGATCTCTATGCCCAATTCCAGCGCGTTGACGCACGCTTGCAACTGCGCCTGGCCCTGCAGCGCGAAGCGATCCCCAACGCCGATGGTGTATCTAGGAAGTTGCAACGGTGCGCTCGTCATTGGCCTCTCATTGCGTCACGCAATATTTTAGGGTCGCACCGCTTTAGCCAATCGGTCACTTTTCGCGTTACCATAAATTATCTAAAGCTCGAGCACTCCTTGATTTCACTTTCTCACAGAAACGAGAATTCTTTGATCCTTAGGAAATTCCCAGACAAAGCATCGCTCGCCACCGCCGCGGCCGCTCGCGCCGCAACCATCATCCGAGACGCGATTGCGGCCCGCGGTCATGCTCGCATCATCGCCGCCACCGGCGCATCCCAGTTTGAGTTCCTTGACGCTCTCACCGCCACTCCCGGCATGGATTGGCGTAACGTCGAAATGTTCCACCTGGACGAATATGTGGGCCTTTCCGAAACGCATCCCGCGAGCTTTTGTAAATATTTGCGCGAGCGGCTCATCAAAAAAGTTGGCCTTAAGAATTATCATCTGCTAAGCGGCAAAGATGATCCGGTAACCGTCATGAACAAAGTTGGCGGCGAACTGCAGCGCGCCCCGATTGATGTTGCGTTCGTAGGCGTGGGCGAGAATGGGCACCTGGCTTTCAACGATCCTCCGGCGGATTTCGTCAACCAGCAACCGTATGCCGTTGTAACTCTCGACGAGCCTTGCCGCCGCCAGCAACTTAACGAGGGATGGTTCGCCCGCCTCGATGATGTTCCACGCCAGGCCATATCCATGACCATCAGCCAGATTCTTAAAGCAAAAGAAATCCTCTGCATCGTTCCCGACGCCCGCAAAGCTCAGGCGGTCAAGAATTGCTTTGATGCGAAAGTCAGTCCGATGGCTCCAGCTTCTGCCTTGCAGAATCATGCCAACACGACGGTGTACCTGGACGCCGCATCCACCTCGATGCTGAGTAGCGCGGTTGCCATCGAACAAGACTAAGTCCCCACCGCCGCGCTGCCGGCCGTCGAAAAATCAAATTTGTCGCGCCCACCCCTGCTCGGTGGCCCAGTTATTTCGAACCAGCAGCAGAACCAGCAGCATTCCGACAAAAGGAATCACGCCGCCCGCCACCAGGATAGCGTCAAACGAATGCGTCGCCGCGGCGCGGTGTGCGTCGGCCAGCCGCCCAATCAGTAAAAACGCCAGAATTGTTCCGAGTCCGGAACCGGTTCCCCCGAGACCGCTGACGCTGGCCACCAGATGGCCCGGAAATAAATCGGTGGGCAGCACATGCGCGATGGTGCTGAAAGCGGCGTAAAAAAAGGTGGAAAGAGCGAACAAACCGGTGATGACATAAAGATTGGACGAAAGTATCGTGGGAATCAGCAGTGTCATTCCAAATCCGCCAGCGACGACTACGGCTTTCCTCGACATGCCTACCGCCCATCCGCGTTTCACCAGATAACCGGTGGCCGCGCCACCGGCGAAATTTCCCAGATCAGCGGCGATAAACGGCACCCACACGGCGATCAAGCTTCCGCGCAGATCAAAACCCTTGGCAATCAGATAAATAGGAAACCAATCGGTAATAAAAAACCACACGGGGTCGGTAAAGGTCCGGGCAACAATAACGCCCCACGTCTGGGGAATCTTCAACAGCTCGCTCCAACGCAGCCGAGTCTTTGGCGACGATTCCGCCGATGGGCGGTCCAGCAAAATCATGGCGCGTTCTTCCGCTGAAATGAACGGATGAGTTTCGGGCGGATGGTAAAGCCATCGCCACAAAATCAGCCACAAAATTCCCAACACTCCGGGAACAATGAACGCGGGACGCCATCCCCAGCGAGTGTAAATCCCCAATACCAGAAATGGCGCTATCGCGCCGCCGATGGATGAGCCGCTATCGAATAGCGCCGTCGCCAGCCCCCGCTCACTTTTTGGAAACCACTCGGAGACGGCTTTGGTAGCCGCCGGCCAATTCGCGGACTCCCCAGCTCCCAGCAGAAATCTAAAGAATGCAAAGCTGTAAAGTCCCCGCGCCAGCGGAGTGAGCATCGAGACCAGCGAATACGCTGCGACCGTCAGCGTAATTCCTCGCCGCGTGCCGACGCGATCTATGAGCCGGCCACATGCCGTTTGCCCCAATGAGTACGCAATGCGAAAGGAAATTACGATCAACGCGTAATCCGTGTTGGTCCAGTGATAATCAACTTTAAGAAATGGCGCCAGAATCGAAAGCGTCTGGCGGTCAAGATAATTGATCACCGTGGAGGTGAAGAGCAGTCCGCCTATTGCCCACCGCAATGAATGAGCTAGGCGTCGTGTGGGCGCGCCCGCGTTTGTGGGGCTCAACTCATTTGGCAATCGCGCCCTCGGCCGTCCCAAACGTCAGCATGAGGCCCCGAGCTTAACGTGCCATTCCCCGAAGGTAAACAATGTAATCCGAAACAATTCGGATGGCATTCGCGACCACTCGTCGTACACTTCGAATCCCCCAAGCTGGCGCGTGGCGGCCCTTGAGAGAAAATTCACCCGATATGCCGATAGAAATTCTTCGCGAGCTGCGTGCCAGCGATCTTCCCGATGCGCTGGAACTTTCGCGCCTTGCTGGCTGGAATCAGACACAAGAAGACTGGGGATTGTTATTGCGGCTTGATCCTCGGGGCTGTTTCGGAATTGAAGTTGACGGACGCGTCGTCGCCACTACTACGTTGCTCTGCTACGGCCAGCAACTTGCGTGGATCGGCATGGTGCTGACGAAGCCCGATTATCGGCGGAAGGGCTTCGCGCAAAGACTGATGCAAGCTGCGCTGCAACGTTCTTCCACGTTAAGAATAGAAAGCGTGAAGCTGGACGCCACTACCGATGGGCGGCCACTGTATGAAAAGCTTGGTTTCACAACGGAGCAAATTGTGGAGCGTTGGTTTCGCGACGTGAAGCAAAATGAAAAGAATGAGCCGCACCTACCAGCGGGTAAAAATCCTGCTGCTGCGCTCACGGAATTAGATCGCGAAGCGTTTGGCGCCGATCGGTCCGAGGTGCTCCGCGAGCTCGCCAAACGCAGTCCTCCGGTTACGACCACCGAGGGTTTCAGTTTCTTTCGCGGCGGATTGCGTTCTCGCTACCTGGGCCCATGCGTCGCCGCTAATCAGGAAGCCGCTCGTACTGTGATAGAACAGGCCCTGCAAGCATCGCCTGATTCAAGTTGGTATTGGGACATCCTGGCCACCAACGAAAAAGCCGTGACACTCGCGAACGAATTCGGTTTTATCCGTCAGCGCCGCCTGGAGCGCATGGTTTTGGGCGGCAATCTGGCTGCTAACGATCAATTGGTCTACGCCATCGCAGGATTTGAGTTGGGATAGGCATGCGAATAACTACAGATGCGGAACTCGAAGAGGTTCTGTCGCGCCCGTCGGACGCGGATGCGGCAGCTATCGCAAAGATTGAAGGCGATTTGCTCATTCTTGGCGTGGGTGGAAAAATGGGCCCAAGCCTGGCACGCCGAGCCTGGCGTGCCGCGGAAAAAGCCGGCGTCCGCAAAAGAATTATCGCCGTGGCGCGCTTCTCTGATAAATCTCTTCGCGAGAATTTGAACGCCAACGGAATCGAGACGATAAGTTCGGACCTGCTTGGGCCGGGCGCGCTGGCAAAATTACCTGACATTCCCAACGTTATTTTCATGGCCGCGAGAAAATTCGGCACCACCGGTGCCGAAGATTTGACCTGGGCGATGAATACTTTTTTGCCGGGGCTGGTAGCCGAGCGCTATCGCGACGCGCGTATTGTGGCGTTTTCGACCGGCAATGTTTATCCGCTACGACTCGCGAAGGAGGGTGGCGCGGTGGAATCCACGCCTGTCGCACCCGCCAGTGAATACGCCCAATCCGCGCTGGGCCGCGAGCGTATGTTCGAATACGGCTCTCGCCAGTGGCATACTCCCGTGGCGATTCTGCGACTGAATTACGCCATTGATTTGCGATACGGCGTTCTCCTGGATATCGGCACGGCCGTTTTTGAGCGCCGTCCTGTAGATCTCCGCATGGCTCTCGTGAATGTTATCTGGCAGGGCGACGCGAATTCCGTTTGCCTGCGTTCCTTCGCACACTGCCAATCGCCGCCGTTGATTTTGAACCTCACCGGCCCCGAAACATTGAAGGTGCGCAGCATCGCGGAGGAATTTGGCCGCCGCTTTGGCGTACAGCCAACCTTCAGCTCAGAAGAAATGCCCACCGCCTTATTGAGCAACGCTGACAAATGCCATCAATTGTTTGGGTCTCCGTCTATTTCAGTTCCAGAAATGCTGGATTGGACGGCGGCCTGGATTTCCGCCGGAGGCTCGCGATTGAATAAGCCGACGCATTTCCAGGTACGCGACGGAAAGTTTTGATGTCTCTGCGCGCGCAATTACTTTCTGGGCTGGTTATTCCCGCCCATCCACTGGCCTTAAACAGCGAACGCAAGTTGGATGAACGGCGCCAGCGCGCCCTTACGCGCTACTATCTCGCCGCCGGCGCTGGAGGAGTCGCTGTCGGAGTGCACACCACGCAGTTCGCCATTCGCAATCCTGCAGTTGGATTGTTCGAACCCGTTCTGGCGATGGCGATGGAGGAAATGTGCGCCACCCGGACGGTGAAGATTGCCGGCGTATGCGGAAAATTAGCACAGGCCGTCGCCGAAGCGACCCTTGCGGCGCGGCTTGGCTATGATGCGGCGCTTCTCAGTCTCGGAGCACTGCCAGATGCTTCCGTCGCGGAACTGGTCGAACACTGCCGCGTCATTGCCTCGATAATTCCAGTGATTGGATTCTATCTCCAGCCCAGCGTTGGCGGCCGCGCGCTCCCGTTTGCATTCTGGCAGGAATTCTGCGAAATCGAAAATGTTGTCGCCATCAAAATCGCGCCATTCAACCGCTATCAAACGCTGGAAGTCATTCGTGCCGTCGCCGCCTCCGGACGCTCCGCGGAAATTGCGTTGTATACCGGCAACGATGACAACATTTTGCTCGATCTGCTAACCACATATGATTTTCAAGGCGAACTCTTGCGTTTTTCCGGCGGCTTGTTAGGGCACTGGGCGGTGTGGACGAAACGCGCTGTCGAACACCTAGCGAAAGCTAAACGCTCTGCGGCTAATATTTCAACTGACCTGCTGACACTCGCGCAGCAAATTACTGACGCGAACTCTGCACTATTTGACCCCGCCCACAAGTTTCACGGGTGCATCCCCGGGATCCACGAAATTTTGCGGAGGCAGGGTTTGCTGGAGGGCCGCTGGTGTCTTGACCCGCATGAAGATCTCTCGCCCGGCCAGGCGGAAGAAATCGATCGCGTGTGCAGGCTTTATCCGCATCTGCAGGATGACGAATTTGTTCGCGAGCATCTGGACGAATGGTTGCGCTAAAGACTTAACTGGTGACCAGCACGCGTTCGCCGTTTTTGCACGCGGTATAAATAGCCTGCACCAGCGCGAGGCTGCGGCGCCCTTCTCTTCCATCGCATCGCGGTGCAGCACCGCTTCGAATGGCGTCCAGAAAATCCTGCAGCACCGCCTGATGCCCTCGCGCATCGCTGACCACCGGGGAGGACGAACTCGGGTTGCTGTCGGCGTGGGAGCCCTGCAACAAATCCTCGCTCGGATTTTTGAGATCGGCGGCGAGCAAGCGGTCCTGCTCGATTATCAAAGTTCCCTCCGAGCCCGTCAGCTCCAGACGCCGCGGGTAGCCAGGAAAAGTTGAGGTGGTAGCTTGCAAAACCCCTAGCGCGCCATTGGCAAACTGCAGCAGTGCGGTCAACGTGTCTTCAGCCTCGATATCGTGCAGCGCGGTTTTACTTGCGGCTTGCACGCTGGCTACGTCTCCAAAAATCCACTGCATTAGATCGAGCGTGTGAACGGCTTGATTGATCAGCGCGCCCCCGCCGTCCAGCGCCCAGGTACCGCGCCAGCGCGACTGCGCATAATAATCTGGCGGCCGGTACCACTTTACTCGCGCGTCCGCCAGGATGGGCCTGCCGAGGGTGCCCGCATCCACTGCCTGCTTCACGCGTAAAATATCCGGCTTGCAGCGATCCTGGAAAAACACTCCCAGCTTCACGCCCGCTTTTTTTGTTTCCGCGATCAGCGCATCCGCGCGTTCCAGCCAAATATCCATGGGCTTTTCCGTCAAGACATGCAGACCGTGCCTGGCTGCTGCGATTCCCTGCTCGGCGTGCAAGCCGGAAGGACTGCCGATCGCCACGATCTCCATAGGACGATGCGTCAAAAACATTTCAAAGTTGGAATATGGCGATCCACCGTATTCGCGGCACAAGCGCTCAACTTTTTGCGCATTCGTTCCAAATACGGCAGCTATTTCAACACCCGGTATCGCGCGCGCGGCCCGCGCGTGCGTCTCGCTGATATTTCCTCCGCCGATTAGCCCGATATGAGTCTTCATCTTGTTAACGCGTCGTTTGGCAGAAATAACATAGCACTACAGGGCGCAACATCGCCCTTGGACAAATGCCAAGAGCTTCACTTAAACTTCAGGCGTCATACTTACGTGCAACAATTCAGGAACATCAAGAACTCCTCTGGCCAATGTCAGACTTTACGCGGAAGGCACCCATGGAAAACCTCATCAGCGCAATGAATCGCAGAACCTTCTTGAACAACACCGCCAAAGTCATTGGCGGCAGCGCTGCGCTGGGTAGCAGCGCGCTATCTTATGGCCGGATTGCCGGCGCCAACGATCGCATCGCGCTGGGGCACATCGGCATCGGCAATCGCGGTGGCGATCTCGATCAAATCGCTTCGAAGCTGAAGCAAAGCCACAACGTCGAGATGACTGCGGTGTGCGATCTCTGGTCCGTCAACCGCGAAAAAGCCGTGAAGACGAACACTGATTTTTATGGCAAAGCTCCGCGCGCCTTCAAAGATCCTGAAGAACTCCTGGCTCTGCACGACATAGATGCGGTGATTATTTCCACCCCGGAGCATTCTCACTCGCCGCTGCTGAAACTGGCTGCCGAAGCCGGCAAGGATGTGTACGTCGAAAAGCCCATGGGCAATGTGCTCAGCGAAATCAAAGCGGCGCGTGATGCGGTACGCCAGCACAAAGTCATTGCGCAGGTGGGGACGCAGCATCGCAGCGAGCCTTATCCAAAACTCGCTCGCGAAACCGTGCAAAGCGGCGTTCTTGGCGATGTCAGCAAAATCGAAATCGTCTGGAATTATCACGGGCCGCGCTGGCGGGGCCGCGAGGAAGTAGCGCAAATCCGCGAAGCGGACACCAACTGGGCCAAATGGCTGATGACCAAGCCGCACCGGCCGTTTGATCCGCGACTGTACTTCGAATTTCGTCTTTACCGTGATTTCTCTGGCGGGATTGCCGATCAATGGATGAGCCACGGAATTGACCTGGTGCACTATTTCATGAACGATTCTTTTCCGCGATCGGTCATTGCCCACGGCGGCATTTTTGCGTGGCAAGACGGGCGCGAAAACCCCGACACTTTCGAGGCCGTGTTCGAATATCCGAAGGGATTTCTGGTCAGCTATGCCACGAGCTTTGGCAATGACTCGCCCAGCTTCACGCGCTACATGGGTAAAAAAGCAACCCTGGTGAACCTGGGCGGCGAAGGCAGCCCGCGATACCAGCTCGTCGAAGAAAAAGGCAATCACGAAGACAATCCGGATATTGACAAGCAGCGCACCGAAAAATACCTCTTGCTGCCGAGTGAAAAGGGTTTGCCCCCGATGGGCATTGACGACATGTCCGTCGAGCACATGGCCAACTGGGTGGAGTGCATGCGCAGCCGCCAGCAACCCATCGCCACGGTGGACAACGGATTCGCGCAATCCGTGGCCTGCATCATGGCCACTCAAGCGTACTGGACCGGAAGAAAACAGTATTGGGATGCCGCTGCGGAAGAGATCACCGAACGTCCGCCGCAGTCTGCTTAAGATAAATCAGCGCTGGCGAAACGTTGGGTAAAGCACGGTTTTTATACGTGCCCTAGCCGAATATCTTCGGCCAGATGTTCGCTGGCGCGCGTGGCCAGCGCCATGATCGTCAAAGTGATCGACTTCTCCGGATGCGATACGAAGCACGCGGCATCCACCACCAGCAGATTCTTCACATCGTGGCAGCGATTCCAGGCATCCAGCACGGATTTTTTGGGATCTTCGCCCATGCGCGCACCGCCGGCTTCGTGCGTCACGCTGCCCATCGGGTACGGCTCTCGCGCTTTGAAAGGCAATATTTCCGCGCCGGAAGCTTTCAATATTTCTTCCATCTGCCCGACCATTTCATCGCGTATCGCAAAGGCGTGGTCGTACTCGGCGTTGGTGTGGAAGCGCACCTGCGGAATTCCATAACGATCCGTCAGACCTTCGCGATCAATTTCCACGTAATTGTGTTCGAACGGCAGCCCTTCGCCGTAGCCGCCGATGTGCACGGCCGCGGGATACAACTCCTTGATCCGTTTTTTGTACGCTGAACCGAAACCGGGCATACCGGCGCCTGGTCCGGGACCCATTTCGCAGCCGCTATCCACTGTGAAGCGGTAGCCGCGCAAAAACTTGTCATTCTTTTTTCCATAGTTGTAGCGCGGGATATAAACGCTGTTGGCGCCGGGGCCGTCGTCGTTTGTTGACGGACGTCCGGTGAGCGATGGGAAAAACCCGCTCATGCTATTGAACGCTACGTGCTCCATCAAATATTTGCCCAGAGTTCCGCTGGAGTTGCCTAGACCCTGCGGAAACTCCCGGTCGCGCGAATTGAGCAGGATGCGCAACGATTCCACCATGGATGCGCCCAGAACCACGGCCTTGCCGTACGCCTCGTACTCTTGCATGTTGGTTGTATCCACGTAGGAAACGCCGCGCGCCTTGCCGTTATTTCTATCCATCAGCACGCGGTGCACCGCCGCATTAGTACGCAGCGTAAAATTCTTCATCTTCCGCATTTTGGGAAATAAAACTTCCAGCGTGCTGAAACGCGAAGCGGTGTCACATCCGTAGTTGCACGCCCCGCAGTAGTGGCAGGCCAGCCGGTTGTCATATGGTTTGCTGAGCACCGCCAGCGGCATGGAGACCGCTTTCAATCCCAGCTTGGCCGCGCCTTTTTTGACCAGCCATTCGCCGCAGCGTGCCTTGAACGGCGGCAACGCGTTCTTGCTGGCCGGCGAATTGAAAACTTCTTCGCCGCCTCCGGACATGCCGATCAGCGCTTCCGTTTTGTCGTAGTAAGGCACCAGCTCGTCGTAGGTAAGCGGCCAGTCTTCGCCAAAACCGTCTTGCATGCTTTTGGGTTTGAAATCCAGAGGACCAAAGCGGCCGGATTCCCTGCCCCACACTAGCGTGCGGCCACCCACCGCGCGCATGCGCGTCCACGTAAATTTAGCTCCGGGCGCCAGCGCGTAGGGATCGTTCTCTGGAATGGTGAACAGGTGATCTGTCCACTCGTTGATTTTCCATTCCATGCCTTGCGGCAATTTTCCGTATTTTCCGGGCTTGCCATTGCCGCGATAGGGCCAGCGATATGGCGGCTTATGATTGTGAAAATCATTATGGGGTTCGATCATGCGGCCGGCTTCCAGGCACAAAACTTTTAGTCCTCTGGAGGCCAGGGTGTACGCCGCAACCCCGCCCGAAGCTCCCGAGCCCACCACGATGACATCGTAGATTTCTTGCGTCGCCAAAATTCAACCGCTCCGTTTCAATGGACCGATTTCAATTACGCATTTTTACGCCTGATGCTCAGGATGCGTACATCCCGGAAAATCGGCCATGTAATTCATGCCTTGATAATCCAGCACGTCAATCAATCCAATTTTCGAAGTATAGAAACCTTCGACGGTCATCTCTTTCACGGTAGAGAAAAAGCCGTACCCTTCGTGTTTCGACTTTACCTCGTGCTCGGGAGCGCTCATCGCCGTCAACAAAATAACGCGCTCCGATTCCGTCGCGGATCTAAACGTTTTGCCGGATTGGCGCTGGCTTTCCACGTCGAGCAGCTTCAAACCGTCAATCCATTCCTTTTGCAACTCCGGCGCAAACTCCGCCGCCGAAAAAACCACAAAATCTATGTAATTGGCAACCTGGGCTTCTTTCGCGCCGGGAGTGTCGTCGGTGGGAATGATCAGCGCGGTCAAAATCTGCACCGTCTCGAATTCCTCCGCGCTGAAAAACTGCGGGACGTAGGCGGCAACTGGCTCGGGTTCTGAATCTTGGTGGTGCATGGCAGAGATGGGCACTAGCGAACTGTGTTCGTCAGCGCCGGCAGTTGGCAGTGCGAGCCACGAAGCCAGAAATTCTCGCCCGGCAGCGCTCGCACCTATCAAGCCAAGATACTTGAGCGCCCCGCGTCTCGAAATCTTTTGGTCCGCCATCGTTGATCCTGTCCTGCTAACAGTATCCCGCAGCGATACCTGGGACACCAACACAAATTGGCATCAAAAGGAAATTTTCTGATTCGAACAAAACGGTTGGACAGAATCTACACAGAAGCAAATCAGAAATAACAGAATTTTTGTAAACCTTCGACCTTCTGGTTCCGAAGATTGGTCGCGCCAAGAATCAACAAGTTGCATCGGGTGCGATGGAATGCTACCGAGGCATAGACGTGTGCTGACCCACGTTGTTTTAACACGAGCGACCCTTATCTTGTGTAGCTGAATAGCAAGGCGTACAGTGTGGTCGGGTTGAAAAACGAAATGAGAGTGTTGAAATTGCTGCCAGCAATGGAAAATAAGATTGTAGCGAAACATTTTTCCTTCTTTGCGATGGTGTTTTTCTTCGTGGGCTCTGTGGCTGTCGCGCAGAACAATGCGACCCAATCAGGTGTCTGGTCTGGCACGTTAGTGTCTAGCAGTTGCAATGCGGACGAAGCGTTCGGTGAAAATCCTGACTGCACCAAGGAAATCCCCGGCGCCAAGCTCGCGCTTTACGACGACACCAACCGGGTGATGTACGATCTTGAGCCGCAGTCAGCGGTACACGCGCACTTGGGCGATAGCGTTACTGTCCGCGGGACGCTGGACGAAAGTACCATCCAGGTTTCTTCCACGGAGCTTATGTCCATCGGGCTGGCGATCGGCCAGAAGGCCCCCGCATTTTCCCTCCGCGACGAATTTGGCCAGGCACAAACTCTCGATTCCCTGAAAGGGCCGAACGGCACCGTTCTTCTTTTCTTCCGTTCGGCCGACTGGTGACCCTTCTGCAAAGCGCAGCTGGTCCAGCTGCAAAGCGCAATGCCACGATTCGAAAAGCAGGGCGTCAAGCTGGCAGCGATCAGCTATGACTCCGAAGCCGTCTTGAAGTTTTTCTCTGACCGCCACGAAATTAAATACCCTTTGCTAGCGGACCCGAACTCCCAGGTTATCCGGGAGTACGGTGTATTCAATGCCGAAGCTACCGGCATGCAGAAAGGCTTCGCGCGCCCGGGATACTTTTTCATAGATACGAAGGGCATCATTCGGGAGAAATTTTTCGAAGCTAAATATCGGGAGAGGCTAACAGGAAACAGCGTCATTACCAAACTTTTCCCAGAATTAGGGCTGGAGGTAATAGAAACGGTGGACGCTCCGCACTTGCAGTTGGCCCTGGAGCAATCGGACCGTACTGCCGTCCCCGGCACCAGAATTACTTTAGTCGCGCAGGTACGCCTGCCCCCAAATGTGCACGTGTATGCCCCCGGGGCCCAGAGGTATAAGGTCATCCAGTTGGTTCTGGAGCCAAACGCGGAATTGGAAACCCGTCCGCTTGTTTACCCGGCGGCCAAAACACTTTACTTGCCGGCTATCAAAGAGAGCGTCCCGGTTTTTGAGGGCACGTTCCGCATCCGCCAGGACGTGAAGGTGAGCTCCGCTGGACTGGGACGACCATCCAGCAAAGAGGGCACGCCGCTAGCTATAGCCGGCAGACTCGAGTATCAGGCCTGTGACAAAACCACGTGTTACCCGCCCACCTCCGTGCCGGTGAAATGGGAATTGCAATTATTTCCCTTGGATCGCACGCGCGCGCCGGTGTCAATTCGGCACAAATAATTTAAGCGCTAAGGCACAATAAACTGACGCATTTGCGTGAACTTGCCGATCGAGCTTCTGTCACGGCTCGTGGTCTGACCACTGAGCCAACTCAACTTGTCCGAAGCAACCATCACTTGTTTTAATGCGTCATATTGATGATTTGCTTGACAGCAGCGCTTACCGGGTGGTATAGCCGCTATACCTTTTAATCCACTGGGGGTGGATATGTACTCGAAATCCGCAACGAATATGGACGTAACGCGTTTACAGAGCGTGAGGGTACTCGCCGCTCTATGCCTTCTGCTGGTCACCAGTTTCGCCGTGCGTGCCCAAAGTGGCAACGGCCGGATGAACGGCGCCGTGACGGATGCCTCCGGCGCCAACGTCGCTGGCGCCATTATTACCGTCACTGACGTGCAACGAGGTGCGTCGCGAACTTTGACGTCCGATCAGGACGGCGAATACGTGGCCGCCGACTTGATTCCTGGAACGTATACCGTACGAGTGGAATCCAAGGGCTTCAAGATTTTCGAGCGGCAAAATGTCCTGGTGGAAGTCGGAAAAGAACTCCGGGTCGACGTGGTGCTGCAGACCGGTTCGAACGCCGAAGTCATCACCGTAACTGAGGATGTTCCCATGGTGGACACCACGACCACCACCCTGGGCGGCACAATTAGCAACGAAATTATCAACGACCTCCCGCTGAACGGGCGCAATTACCAAAACCTTCTGGCCCTGCGGCCAGGCACGATGGTGTACCCCGGCGGCGGTCCCTGGACGCAGAGCACCAACGGTATCCGCCCGGAAGACACCAGCTACATCGTTGATGGATTGGCGAACGACGAAGCATTCATGGGTTTGAGCATCACCAACGCCGCCGCTGTCGCCGGAGATGCGGCGACGTTGCTGCCCATCGATGCCATTCAAGAGTTCAACACCCAGGTGAATCCCAAGGCGGAGTTCGGCTGGAAGCCCGGAGCCATCACCAGCGTGGGTTTGAAGTCGGGAACTAACGATATTCACGGTTCGCTTTATGCTTTTGGACGGTCGGATTCCTTTGACGCACGCAATTACTTCAACCCGGTTGGGCAGCCGAAAACCCCGGTTGAGTTGGAGCAATACGGAGGCAGTGCCGGCGGAAAAATTATTCGCGACAAATTGTTCTATTTTGGCGCATATGAAGCGCAGAAATACACCGTGGGAAATTCGTTGACGGTGAACGTGCCCACTTCAGCGTCGATTGGAGACACTTCTCAAAGTGTACCCGACGCTACTGCCGAGCTCGCGGCTAATGGCGTCGCGGTCAGCCCCCTGAGCCAGTATCTGCTGCAGTTCTACGGGGCCAACAGCAGCGATAGCAAGTCCATCAGCAGCGGCTTTCCAAATTCCAACTCATCCAAGAATGTGATTGGAAAAGTTGACTATCACGCGAACGATCGCCATTCGGTGAGCGGTTCGTATTTCTTCGGTAACGACACCCTGCTGGCGGAAGATGCGCCGGAATTGCAGGCAGCTTTCGAGACGAATATTCACTCGCGGGCGCAAGCCCTGGCCGGCCACTGGGCCTGGTCTCCGACTGCGCAATGGAACAATGATCTGCGCGGCGGCTACACCCACTATGTGCTTAACATAGTCCCCAATAACGTGAATACCGTCTATCAGATCAACACCGGAGTAACGAATCCGGTTCTCGGCGGCCTTCCAAATATTCGCATCAGCGGATTCACGGAACTTGGCGGATTCCACAACTTCCCGAAATTGGTTGGGCCCGACAAAGTTTACGATCTAATCGACCAGGTATCTCACCTGGTTGGTAAGCACTCCTTCAAGTTTGGCGGCGAAATTCGCGACGATAAGGTTCATCAGGGCACCTACCGCGCAGGTCGCGGAAGAATCAGATTTACGGGCGATCAAGCGTTTGCTGGTTCGACGCCGCTTGAGGACTTTCTGGCCGGTCTGCCCGAAAACGCCGCGCTGTTAGCCGGCGACCCCACGCGCAACGTTACTCAGTGGTTGTACGCAGGATTCGTGCAAGACGACTGGCGCATCCGTAAGAACATCACGTTGAATCTGGGCTTACGCTATGAAT
>JBBRPU010000036.1:0-17712 GCA_038227545.1 Candidatus Acidiferrales bacterium | reverse complement strand
TTCGCGGCTCCTCCGGCAAAGTGAACATCGCACTCGACGCGCTTCCAGAATTCACTTCCATTCCCGGCGAAGGCGCGCACTTGCGCGGCGCGATTTCTATTTCGCCCAGCATGGAATACATGGAGCGCGCCTACGATGACGCCAAGTACGGCCATTTTTCCCGTCGCCCGTACATTGACATGGTCATTCCCAGCCTGACCGATCCCAGCGTCGCCCCCGCCGGCAAGCACGTGCTTTCCTGCTTCGTGCAATACGCGCCGTACAAACTTGCTGAAGGCACCTGGGACGATCAGCGCGAAGCTTTCGGTGACAACGTTATTGACACCATTTCCCAATACGCCCCCAACATAAAAAACATCATCATTGGCCGCCAGATTCTCACGCCGCTCGACCTCGAGCGCGAATTCGGTCTCACCCAGGGGAATATTTTTCAGGGCGAACTTTCCCTCGAGCAATTATTTTTCCTGCGCCCCGTGGCCGGCTGGGCCTACTACCGCACCCCGGTGGATAACCTTTATATGTGCGGATCGGCCACGCATCCCGGCGGCGGCATTATGGGCGCCAATGGCCGCATTGCCAGCCAGGTCATTCTCAAGGAATGGAAAAAGCCGGCCCCACAGAAGCAATCTAACGGCTCGCAACCCGCTTCGGAGCCCCCCGCCGCAGCCACTCATTCCGCAAAAGAGTCCAACTGACCATGCCCATCGGACAACGCGTAGTTTTTATCGGCGGCGGTCACAATGCGCTCATCGCTGCGTTCTATCTCGCCAAAGGCGGATTCAAGCCGCTGGTACTCGAGCGCCGCGAAGTCGTCGGCGGTGGCGCCGTCACCGAAGAATTTCATCCCGGCTTCCGCGCCTCCACCCTCGCGCACACGCTCGGCCCCTTGCGGCCCGACGTTGCGCGCGACCTGCAGGTGGAAAAGTTTGATTGCGAAATCCTCCGCCCCGATCCGCGCCTATTTGCGCCCAACCTGAATGGCCAGTCTTTGCTTTTTTACGAAGACCACGCCAAGACCGCCGGCGGCATCGCGCGCCTCTCAGCAAAAGACGCCGCGAAGTACACGCAGTTCGCCGCCTCGCTCCACAAGCTCTCCGGCGTTTTCGCACAGCTCTCCTCCATAACTCCGCCTTCCATAGACAAACCTTCGCCGGAAGATTTGTGGAATCTCCTCAAGACCGGCCGCGGCATTCGCGGCCTCGGCAAATACGGCACATTTGATCTACTACGCTGGGGCCCCATGGCCGTCGCCGATTTCGTCGCGGAATTCTTCGATACCGAACTGCTTCGCGCCGTGATCGCCGCGCGCGGAATTTTTGGCACCGCCATGGGTCCGTGGTCCGCTGGTTCCACTGCGGTCCTTTTGCTTCGTGCCGCCGCGGACGCCAATCCCGTCGGCTCGGCAACGTTTTCTCGTGGTGGGCTGGGCGCTTTCACGCACGCGCTTGCGGAATCCGCCAAGCAGGCTGGCGCGGAAATTCGTACCGGCGCCGAAGTGCGTCACATCCGCATCAAAGACGGCGCCGCCAACGGTGTGGTGCTCGCGGATGGTGAAGAAATCTCCGTGGACGCGGTCGTCTCCGGCGTTGATCCCAAGCGCACTTTTTTCCAGCTCATGGATCCCTCCCAGCTCGATCCCACTTTTGCTCTGCGCATCCGTAACGTGCGCGCCAACGGTACCGTCGCGAAAGTTAATTTCGCCCTCGGCGATCTTCCCGCATTCCCTTCGCTCGCCGGCACCGTAGGCCCCGATGGCTTCCGCCAAGCGCTTTCCGGCCGCATCCACATCGGCCCTGAAATCGATTACCTAGAGCGTGCTTTCGATGCTTCCAAGTACGGAGAATTCTCGAGCGCACCCTATCTCGACATCACCATTCCTACCGTGCTTGATCCCTCGCTCGCGCCTGGCGGCAAGCATGTTCTCTCCGCGTATGTGCAGTTCGCTCCCTACAAGCTGAAAAATGGCTCGTGGGATTCTCGCCGCAAAGAACTGGGTGACGCCGTCGTCAAAACCATCGCCGAGTATTCGCCAAATTTCCCGAGCTTGATCGAAGCCTCGCAAGTCATTACGCCGCAGGATCTCGAAGCAACTTACGGCTTTACCGGCGGCCATATCTTCCATGGAGAGCTGGCGCTCGATCAGATTTTCACCATGCGTCCGGTCCTGGACTGGGCGCGTTACAAAACGCCTATTCGCGGATTATTTCTTTGCGGCTCCGGCACTCATCCGGGCAATGGTCTCACCGGCGCTTCTGGAGCCAACGCCGCGCGCGAAATCATCCGCGACCTGCGTTAGGTTTCTGCTACATTTTCTCTGTAGCTCACAGACCCGAGGTGGCGTCCATGCCTTCCGACTATTACCTGCTCAAAACCGAACCCACCGGTTACAGCTTCGCTGATTTGCAGCGCGATGCCGTCACCGAATGGGATGGTGTCTCCAATCCCGTCGCGCTCAGAAATCTTCGCGAGATGAAGCCGGGAGCAAAATTGGTGATCTACGAAACTGGGGACATCAAGAGCGCCGTAGGCACCGCGTCGGTGGTGTCCGTAAACAATTCCGACCCGAAAGTTCCGGTAATCACCCTCAAGGTGGGCAAAGCCATCGCCAAGCCAGTTTCTCTCGCCGAAATGAAAGCCGATTCTTTGTTCGAAACTTCGCCGCTGGTGCGTCAGGGCCGCTTGTCGGTCGTTCCGCTAACCTCGGCGCAATATAAAATCCTCACAAAATTTTGACATTTCGTCCTGTTAGAAAAAAAAAGCCTGCCACTGGGCATGGCAGGCCGTGCCGTTCTTAGCGAACTCAGCGCTCTGATAAACTAAGCAGTGACTGCTGCCGTTTTGGCACGTTGCGGCGCTCTTTTTTCCTTGGATTCGGCATCCGAACCGTGCTGCTTGACCATCTTGTTGTAAACCCCCAAAAGCAGAAATGGCGCTGCCCACTGTCCCACGAATAATGCCGCATGGTCTTTGCCGCTAGCTTTAAAAATCGCCGACGTAGCTATGGCCGCTAAAGCCGCTGCCAGATAAGCGCTCGAAGGAATCTGCGCGGTTTTTGCTTCAATCGCCGCAGTGAAGCCGTCTTCGGGCGCTCCTGATACCTTGTTTTGATTATCCATGTTCATATATGTCTTCTTTCTGATCCGAAATGTAGCGAATCTAGGCTCTTTTTCATTCGCTCTTCGCGATGATGTGGCATCTGAATGAGCGCACCAATCGCGATTTCGCGGTAATGTTTGTCCTATATGTCTGTAGTGACGCTTAGACATTTGCGGCCGTTACGACCTCCCTGGATGGTGAATGTATGGATGCCAGCTGGATTCGCGATCTCTGCCTTTCTTTTCCCTCCGCGACGGAGCACGTCAATCTGGGGCAATGACCTCACTTTCAAAGTTGCCGGTAAAATGTTTGCTCACACCGTGCTGGAACCTGCCCCGGTGTGGCTTTCCTTCAAAACCTCTCCCGAAACTTACTTCGAACTCACCGAGCGCTCCAATATTATTCCCGCACCGTATCTCGCGCGCGCCAAATGGGTAGCGCTGGAAACCAAAGATGCGCTTAGCTCCGCCGAGCTATCCGACCTGTTGCGCGAATCCTACGACCTTGTGGTCGCCAAACTCCCCAAAAAAATCCGCGATTCTCTCCACTAATCGCATCCGCAAAAGCGGAAACCTCGGCACCGCGAGTAAGTTGCGACGGTGTCAGGCTGGTTTGCTCGCTTCCGTATTTCGCAATCGCAGCAAACGCCGCACATCTACAATAAGCAGCCCGATGAGGATCACCGCGGCGATCAGCAGCGTATAGAACACGCTCTGATTCACAATGGCCACGGTACGCTCGTGAATGTCCACCGTTCCATCTGCAACGCTAAGCCTTACCCACACTCGCGCCTGCATCAGAAAGTACACGATCGCCAGGCTAGCCGCGTTCATGCCCATCTGCACCCAACACCGAAACCGCACCCAGCCCGGATAGTAAAAATTTGCCGCCGCCTGGAACATCCCAATAATGGCCACTACTACTAACGGCCAATAAATCTGGCGCCACGCCGGTGCCAGCCACAAAAATTTTGCTGCTGGCCCAAAAATCGCATGGGTCATCACTTTCAAGTTGCGAAAACACAACACCGCAGCCGTTAGCGCAAAAAATTGCGTCGCGGATTCCACGCGTGGTACGCGGTCGTGGTTTTTATCCTCGCGCTCTTCCGCGAATTGCGGCGCCGCTAGATGCGCGGGCTTTTGTGGATCCCATCGCTCCGGATACTTGGCCAACCGGGCGTTCACTACCGCAAAAATTGCCGTGATGATTGCACCTTGAATCAGGAATTGAAGGAAGATGGCGCCAACCAGACCAGAAAAAGTGATCGGCTGCCCCGAGGCAAACATCCCGGTGAAGAGCGTTAAGATGACTAACGAACTCAGGCCCAGATTGAAAGTCAGCACTTTGAGATAAAAAGGAAAAAGCTCCGGGCCTATCCACTGTCCACCGAACGCCACGCTGCGCTGATCCTGGCGGTAACGGCCCGCCACGAGCAGGGGATTTCCGTGACGTTTCACTACCGCTTCTTTTTCCGCGTCGTTAAGTGGCCGCCCCAATTCCTTTTCCTGGTCTTCCATCTCCGAACGGATGTTTTCAGAGAGCTCTCGGAGTATGTCGTCTTTCTGCTTTTTCGGAAGATAGCTGCCGACTGACTTTAGGTAACGATCTACGAGTTCCATATTTCACCCCTTTAAAATTCCGTTCAGCGACGCATCGATACTTTTCCACTCGACCAGAAGTTGTTTGAGGATCAGCTTTCCGTCCGAGGAAAGCCGGTAAAACCGTTTATTGCGCTTCTCTTCTTCGCGCCATTCGCTGACCAGTAATCCTTGTGTTTCCAGTCGCCGCAGCAGCGGGTACAGCGTGCCTTCGTCAATATCCATGCCGTGCTCCGCCAGAGCCTTTCGCAGCGTGTAGCCATACTGTTCGCTGCGCAGTTGTGTCAGGACCGCCAGCACCAGCGAGCCGCGCCGCAGTTCGTTGCGCAGATTGTCAAATAGGGAGTTGTCGGCGGACATTAAATGTGTACCTCACACAGTATGTGATGTACACTATACGATACACAGTACGCTGTCAAAGACTTCTTCGACATAGAGTTTGATGATGTTAAGCGGATAGCACCGCGCGCGTGCCTCACCGACAATATTCCTTACCGTGATTCCGATCACGACCCACTTAAGGCGCGGGTCGCGAATGCATGAAACGGAGGAAGAATGTTGCAGATCAGAGTTGTTGCGATTTCAACCGAAGTGGCCACGAAGGTGAGAACGACATTGCGTACGCCCGTGTATGGTTTCCCGGCTCACAAGGAACTGGCGGGCGACGCAGCCCCGTGTCGCCACTGTCTCAGGCTGATCACGCCGCAAGTTGATGAGGCCATCCTTTTCACCCACGATCGCTTTTCTGGCGTCGAAGATCTACCGCAACCGGGCCCCGTTTACATTCACGCTGAAGATTGCCCGCGATATGACGAGCACGCCGGATTTCCCGAGGAACTCCGCGGAAGTCCGCGTACGCTGGAGGCCTATGCGCGCGGCCGCCAACTGGTGGCCACCGAATACGTGGTGGATGGGGAATTCGAGCCCATTATTGAGAAATTGTTTGCGAGCGGCGAGGTGGACTATCTGCAGGTCCACAGCACCACCGCGGGTTGTTTTACCTTTCGCATCGAAAGCCATATTTCTGAAGACCAAGCCACACAAAAATAAAATGCGCCCTACATCTCACCGAATGTAGGGCGCATTCCGAACTAACCACGAATTTAGATCACTAGCCCACTAGTTGTGCCCGCCCGCAGACTTAGCCATGTTCGCCTGCCACTCTTGCGCGCGTCGCTCCGTCTCCTCGGGCGTAACATCCTCGACATGCTGCGCCAAACCCCAGTGATGCCCAAATGGATCCGAGAGTTTGCCGTAGCGGTCACCCCAGAACTGGTCCTGCAGTGGCATGGTTGCGGTGCAACCCGCGAAAACTGCCTTGTTATACATAGCGTCTACATTGTCAGTGTAAATGAGCAGCGAGCTCGATGGCGCCTTCGAGTTGACGTCTGGCGCGGAGGACATGCCCGGAAATTCGTCGCTGACAAAAATCTTGGAGTTCCCAATCTCAAGTTCCGAGTGCGCAATCATTCCCTGCATTTCCATCCGGCTTATTTCCTTGGCACCAAAGGCCTGCTTGTAAAAATCAATGGCCTTCGCGGCCCCTTTGCAAGTCAATGCCGGGGTAATGGAATGGAAGCCCTCGGGAATAGCACTAACGTTCTCTGCCATAAATCCTCCTCAAATCTCTATCTAACGGTTCGCGAAGGCTCTGGAGCCCAAAGCGTCAGAAGGTAATATCGAACGGCTTCGTTCAAGTCAACCTCGAAAATTGCCGTCGGCCACTGGACGAACCGATGCGAGTTATTCATGACCCCGTAAACTTCTATTAAGAATTCGTTAATTGACAGCCTCTCAGCTTTTCTATAGAAATGCTTTCACCAACATGTAAAGGAGTCCGCATGCCTGCCACAGAAAACATCGCCCTCATGAAGCGTTGGTTCGAAGAAATCTGGAATCAAGGCCGCATGGAAACCGTTCGCGAATTGCTCGACGAAAACGCCACCGGCTTCGGCCAGGCCGGCCACGAAACCGAAATTCACGGACCGGAGGGTTTCATTGCTTTTGCGCAAGCACTTCGCGCTGCTTTTCCGGACATTAAAACCACCATCGAAGACATGTTCGGCAGCGATGACCACGTGGCCGTCCGCTGGTCGGCGGACATGACCCACACCGGCGCTGGTCTCGGAATTCCGCCGTCGAATCGCAAAGTGCACGTAACCGGAATGACCATGGTGCGATTTGCGAATGGCAAGATCGTCGCCGGTTGGGACAATTGGGATCAACTCGCGCTGATGCGCCAGATCGGCGCCGTCCCGGAAGCGCATGCATCGCATCCCACTTTGATCCATAGCAAAAATGCCCAGCAAGGCGCCAGCGGGAATTAGCGCGTGCACGCTCCTGGCAAACTCGCGGCACGGTCAACAAACTAATTAAGATTTTCTACGAGCCAGCTGCTCCACCAGCCTGGTGACCAACTCGAATTCCGCCGTGTGCATCTTTTCTCGCGCCGCTTCCACGCTGAAAAATTCCGCTCGATCAATTTCCGGGAATCGCGCCATTTTGCCCGATTTCGGCGGCCATTCCATCTCAAAAGTATTGCTCTTCACCAGGGAGAGGTCGCAATCGCCCGCGAAAGCCCAGGCCACAACTTTTTTGCCGCTTTTATGCTTCACCATGCCCAGCGGCAAAAATTCTCCCTGTGGAACGAGTCCCGTCTCTTCGTGAAATTCACGTTGTGCCGCCGCCAATTCTTCTTCGCCAAGATTGATTTCGCCTTTCGGCACAAACCACGCGTCCTTGTTTTTCCACAAAGGCCCGCCGAGGTGCACCAGCAAAACCTCCGTCCCTTTATCACGGGTTCTGTACATCAGCAGCCCTGCGCTGGCTTTTCTCAACTTTGTTTCTCCCCCCTAGCTTTCGCAAATCCCCTGAGGTCAAACAGTTAGGGTTTTGGCGGCGCTCAGTAGTTTCGGGTATGGCTGCTCGGCGCTACTAATGAAAGAATCTCCCACGTAATCGAGCGGCCTCCCCCATCCGCTCTTCACTGAAATTCTAGGAGGCAATTCCATGAAAACCAAGTTAGCACTAAGTTTCCTCGCGCTATCCAGCCTGGCTTTGATGCCCAGCGCGGGTTTTGCGGCCCAAGACGATTCCATGCAGAAGAAGAGCGACAGCATGCGCACCCTCACGGGTTGTCTGTCCAGCGGCGACAAATCAGGTGAGTACGACTTGATGGCCGAAGACGGCAGCACTTGGGAGTTGCATTCCAAAAATACTAAGTTGTCCACTCACGTCGGTCATACCGTTACCGTCTCCGGCAAGGTGTGGCACGCCGGTATGCACGGCGCCAAAGAAAAGATGAAGGATGAAACCAATCCCAACGCGAATGAGCACGGCCACTTGAACGTTACGCACGTCAGCATGGTCAGCAACAGCTGCAAAAAGTAAATACGGAAACGTCGCAGTCTAATGTGAAACGGAGGGAGAGCGAAGGCTCTCCCTCTTGTTTTATTTCAAGAGCCCCGGGAGCTAGCGGCGAGTTTTCGTTGCCAGCGCCACGCTTCGCTGGTAGAAATAACCATTCGAGGGCCGCGATGCGCTACGACTTCCTGCTGGAAACTTATGCAACGGAACGAATCAAGGTAATCAGCACATGGAGCGAATTTCGCGACGAGGACTTGCCGCGGCGACCGCGCCAGGACGATGCTCGCGGCCGCAGCGTGCACGAGCAGATGGTTCACCAGTGCGTGAGTGAAGATCTGTGGTTCCGAAATATGCTGGCTATTGATGTGAACGCGCCGCCGCTCCCCGCCACTGAAACAAGAATCGAGTTCATGAACCGCTACGCGGAAGACAGCGCCAAGCGCCTCAATATTTTGCGCGCTAAGGACGAATCGTGGTGGGAGGGCCAAACCAATTTTTTCGACGTGCAGCGTTCACGCGCATGGGTGCTCACCAGGAGAATTGCCCACACCGCGCATCATCGCGGCCAGCAGATCGCCATGCTGCGCATGTTCAGCCTTGATGTGCATAGTAACTACGGACCGACTGCGGACACCGGGGGCCTGATGCAGAATCATGCGCCAACAATTTATGCCTATCCAAATCTTGAAGCGCTCTTCGCGGGTGAAGCCGTGGGCGGCAGCAAATCGGTTTTACCGAACGCCACTGGTGCCGCTGTGACCGAGCGTCCGGACAAGACATAACCGCCGTCCCAGCGGTCTGCTAAGGTTTGGCGATAACCGCGCAAGCGATGCGTGCGGGTGCGCCGGCCGCGCCAGGATCGGCGGCGGCATGAATCACGATAGATGTTCCTCCGTTGCTGAAGACGGAATTATCGCCGGCGCCCATACTGACGTTGGGAGCCACCACGCTGACGTGCGCCGTGCCATCGGCCGCCACGATCAATGAAAAATTTGGAATGTCTCCCGCCGGAGCCCCGCCGTGTTCGTGCTCGGCGTGCGCCGCGCCGAAGTGCGGCCCGGCGGATTTGAAATCCGGCGCTTCGCACTTTGCCACCTGGTGGATATGAATGGAATGCTGGCCCGGCGGCAAATCCTTGACGTCCAGCTTGATCTTAACGCCCTTGGGCGCGTCGGAAAGTGTGACCGTGCCGACGCTGCGCCCATCTGTATTTTTAATGTCGGCGGTCAAGTTCGCGGATTGGCAGCGTGCCAACGGCGTCATCGCCAATGTGGCGGCCATCGCTGCGGAGAAGAACAGTAGCCCGGTTGCACGGGAAATTTTCATGGTAAGCCTCCGCCAGATTCTATAACAGGCGCGGCTCCAAAACACAGCAGGCTGCCTATCTCGTCTCCACAACCTTTGACAGCGCTCGCCGAGAAGCAATTGGCCCGCAGCGCCGATCAGTCAGCGCGATACAGTGCCGGAAATTCTTTTTGCAAGCGGTGGAGTTTCGGAAGGTCGTTGAAGACGATATACGGGTCGCGCGGATGTGTCTTCAAATAATCCTGATGGTAACTCTCGGCAGGATAAAAAGCGTCGAACGCCGCAACCTGCGTGACGATCGGACGCGAATACACCCCCGCTGAATTTAGCTGCGCGATGTAGGCGTCGGCGATGCGTTTTTGCTCGTCGCCAGAATAAAAAAGCGCGGAACGATATTGCGACCCGGTGTCCGGCCCCTGACGATTCAATTGCGTGGGATCGTGCGCCACAGAAAAATACACCATCAGCAGTTGCCCGAAAGTAACCTGCGACGGGTCGTAAGTCACTTGCACGGACTCCGCGTGTCCGGTCACGCCCATGCTCACTACTTCGTAAGCCGGCGATTTTGTGTGCCCGCCGGAGTAGCCGGAGACCGCCGACTTCACACCTCTAACGTGCTCGAAGACCGCTTGAACGCCCCAGAAACATCCGCCCGCGAAAACGACGGTATCCGTTTTGGTGGTGCTGGCGAGAGGCGCGTCCACTGCAGGCTTGGGGAACAGCGCCGCATTAGGGGTCTCCGCGGGACGCGCGCCCAGGCCGCGCACGGCAGTCCACGTGAAAAAGGCCAGGATGACAGCAATTGCCACCGATTTTCCAACGTACGGACTTTGCATGATGTAAATCCTTCCCTACCTATACACTACGATGAGCCCTGTTAATTGGATGCGCGCGGCCGCTTTGAAGCAACATCACCGCGCGCTCCGGCGCGAAACGCTTGGGCACATTTCAGTAATGGAACTTAGCGCTGGTTGCGGGCATCATACCAGCGGCGCACTGCGCAGCCGGTAACTGCACTCGGGAGAAAACAGCATGAAGCGGAGATTTACCACCACCGGTTTACTGAAGTGGGCGATTGCGAGCATAGCCATCAGCCTTTTGTGGGCACCGCACTCCGCGGCGCAACTAACCGACGGCAAAAAGCCAGAGTTGCCGGCACCCTTCGCCACCAAGTCCGCCAATAATTCTGCCGAAGAAACCAAGCCCCCCAAAGGCTTCCTGCCCACAGTCCCCGCGGGCTTCAAAATCAACGTCTTCGCTGCGGACTTCAAACAGCCTCGCTGGATGCAAGTTGCTCCCAATGGAGACATTTTCCTGGCCGACACCGCGGCAGGCAAAGTCGTGATTCTGCGCGATCCGCAACACATCGGCAGCGCCCAGGAAAACGAGGTGTTTGTCAGCGGCTTGCGCGAACCATACGGCATCGTTTTTCACGACGACTACGTTTATGTAGGTGACACCGACGCTTTGCTGCGTTTCAAGTATGACTCCAAGACTTCCAAGCGTCAGGGCGAAGCCGAGCATCTGATGGATCTGCCGACCGGGGGCCACTCCACCCGATCACTTGCGCTGCTCCCGGACGGAAAACATTTACTCGTCGGCGTTGGATCCAAGTCGAATGTGAGTATTGAGAGCGACTCGCGCCGCGCCGCCATCACCATTTGCGACCTGGATGGAAAAAACGCGCGGCTATATGCCACCGGAATTCGCAATCCAACCGGCGTCGCGATTGAGCCGAGCAGCGGAATTCTGTGGACTAGCGTCAATGAACGCGACGCACTCGGAAACGATTTGCCGCCCGACTATCTCACCTCCGTGAAAGATGGCGGATTCTACGGTTGGCCCTACAGCTATATCGGAAATAATGTGGATCCGCGCGTGAAGCCGCAAAAACCTGACCTCACCGCCAAAGCAATCGTCCCGGACGTGCTGCTGGGCGCGCACCGTGCGCCCCTGCAATTCGCGTTTTACAACGGTCAGCAATTTCCTGAAAGTTATCGCGGCGGCATTTTTCTCGCCGAACACGGCTCCTGGAATCGCACTCCCCGCGCCGGCTACCAGGTCGTCTTCGTCCCCTTCAAGAATGGAAAACCCAGCGGAGATCCCGTGCCATTTCTCACCGGACTTGTCCCCGATCCTAACAAGAGTCAGGTTTATGGGCGTCCCGTGGGTGTAGCCGTGACTACGGACGGCTCGCTGCTGGTGTCGGATGACGCCGCGGGAACCGTGTATCGAATTTCCGCTGCGCAATAAAATTTGACCATGAACATCCTGCTATTCGGCGCGACCGGCATGGTTGGCCAGGGCGTATTGCGCGAATGCCTGCTTGCTGCCGATGTGCAATCGGTCCAGACCATCGGCCGGACTGCCACCGCCACACAGAATCCCAAGCTCCGTGAAGTGGTACACCAGGATCTGTGGCACTACGACGACATCGCGGAAAAACTTTCCGGTTTCGATGCCTGTTTTTTCTGCCTGGGTGTGACTGCCAGTGGAAAGACGGAAGCGGACTACCAGCGCGTCACTTACGGAATCACTTTGGCTGCCGCGGAAATTCTTAGCCGCCTGAGTCCGCGCATGACTTTTATCTACGTCTCTGGCGCGGGCACGGATAGCTCGGACCGCGGCCGCATCATGTGGGCCCGCGTGAAGGGCCAGACCGAAAATGCGCTTCTTCGCCTGCCGTTCAGCGCGTTCATGTTTCGCCCCGGAATTATCCAGCCGCTCTTCGGAGAAAAATCCAAAACCCCTCTTTACAACGTGTTCTATACCATTGGGAAACCGCTGCTGCCCATTCTGAAAAAGATTTTTCCCGCTGCCATTTTAACCACGCAACAGATTGGCCTGGCCATGTTGAGTGTTGCCAGGCACGGCTATCCACGGAAAGTTTTGGAGATCAAAGACATTCGTGCAGCCGCGGACCTCTGAATTCACCCTGTTCCGCTAATTGACCACCAGCGTCAACTGGATCGGAGAAAGCTGCAGAGGCTTCCCCGAATTGCTATTCGCTGACGGCGTGAGAATCAGGATGGACGTGCCGCTTGGCGTCACCACCTGGTTGCCTTGCGGCAAAGGAGCGCTGCTGGCTCCGCCGCCGCAACCTTGTAGGGCGGAAATAATCGGCATGAACAATAGCAACGCGGCGAGAGCGTAGGCGACTCGGTGACGCGCAGCATGCCAGCCACCGGAACTCCGCCCCCCGCCCGCGTGAAAACCTAAAAGCAAAATAAAAAACACCATCCCGCAAGCCGACACTAGAAGTCTGTCCTCCGGTAAAGCGGGCTGACTTGGCGCCCGCGGCCATCTACGTGTGCGCACATTCGGCACGGCCGCAGCTTTGCCGCTCGTTGGCACCGTGATCGTGTATGTAACCGGCGCGCCAATGTTCAGCGTGACGGTCGGCGGCGCTTTGCAACTTGCTCCCAGCGGAGCCCCCGTGCAGCCAAATGAGACCATGCCGTTGTAATCAACGCCCGGCGTCAGCTGCAAACTGTATGTCGCAGTCTGCCCGGCGTTCACCGCCGCGGTCAGCGCCCCGGAAGTGACCGTGAATGCCGGGTCGGCGTTTCCCACAATGTTCACCACGTGCGGAGATCCTGCCGCGTCATCCGATACGGAAATCGACTCGCTGCGTGGCCCCGAAAAAACCGGCGCGAAAACCACCGTGACCGTGCAACTCCCGCTCGGCGCGATAGTAGCCGCACTGCAATTTCCAAGTGAATTCACGAAGTCCACTACGCCGTTTCCGCCGGCGGAAATATTCGCGATGTGCATCGGCGCCGTGCCGCTGTTATTGACGGTCACGCTGATAGGCACGCTGGCCAGCCCCTGCGTCGTGGGCGGAACGACGATCGGGCTCGGCGAAAAGCGCAGAATCGGGCTCGTGGTGGGAACGGCGGTCGCCGTCCCGATCAAAGTAATGGATTGCGGAGAGCCGGTGGCATCGTCCGTGAACGCTAGTGTGGCCTGTCGCTGGCCGGCGGTACCCGCGGTAGCCGGCGCGAAAGATTCGCTCACCGTGCAGCTCGCCGAAGGCGCGATAGCCGCGCCGATACAATTTCCCGTCGGAGCCGTGAACTCCGTCGGATTGCCGCCGCCCAGTACGATTGCCGAAATATTCAAAGCCGCGTTACCCGAATTCGTCACCGTCACGCTCTGTGGCGCGCTGATGGCCCCTTGCACCGTGGCAGGAAAATTTAGCGTCCCCGGAACGAACGTAATCGCTGGCGCCGGTGGCGGACCTCCCGCTCCCGCGCCCGAAAGCAATATCGTCTGCGGGGTGCCCGGCGCATTGTCAGCTACATTTAGCTGTGCCGAACGCGCTCCCGCCGCACCAGGCGTGAACACAATAGAAATGAAGCAGGTATTTGTCGGCTGGAGCACGGTCGGCACTGCACAAGTGTCCGCCTCCGTGAACTCCGCGGCGTTCGCCCCGGTAACCGAGATGGAATTTACGCTGAGCGCCTGGTTGCCGGTACTCGAAAGCGTCACGATCTGCGCAAAGTCTGGCGTGCCCACCGGAGTACTGGCAAAGGTTAGACTGGCGGGAGTCAGCGTCGCAACCGGCCCGACCTCCGGCTGGATGATCCCGTCAACACTGAACGCAATCGGCAGCCCCATACCAGGCGCCGTAAAAGGAGACTCGGCGATTTCCGTGAGATACCCGGTCGCAAGATCTACGGAATAAACGCGCACCTGGTTGGCCGCGGTGCTCTGGTACACAAACTGACCGCTCGGGTCGGCAACGAAATTAGCCACCGACGTGAAACCCGGCAGCGGCGAACTGGGAGCCTCGGTCAGCGTCCAGTTGGCGGTATCCACAATATAGATGTGGACCTCACTGTTGGGCGCGGAAAATAGCGTGGCGTAGACAAATCGCTGGCCGGGCGCGACCAGAATATCCTGCGGAAAAACGGACCCGCCAACGTTCAGCTGACCCACAATCCCCGCGGCCGAAGTAACCTCCAGAATCCCGCTGAGCTGCCCCTGCCCCGTCACCACGAAGCGCCCCAATGGATCGGCGCCAAATGAGCGCCCTCGATTGGTGGATCCGTCCGCTCCCGTTTGACTACCCAGCAGCCCCGTGACCGGATCAATGGTGTAGGTCAGTAGTTCGCCGTCCAGTTGGTAAAACCGATTCGTGGAAAACGAATTTGGCCCCAGATACACGAAAAATTTTCCGAGCGCCGCATTAGCCGCCGCGCCCACCGGCGACGAAACCAATTCCAAAAATGACCCGGCGACCGGACTGAGAGTCTCTGCTGTGGCGTTGATCTGAAACGTCTCCACGCTGCTTTCCCCGGGATTTAGCCCGTTGGCATTCACCACCGCCAGGTAGTTGCCGGTCGGCTCCGTGGCCAGCAGGATTGGGCCGTTGGTACTGCCGGAAGCAAACGGTGAGCCAAATACTTCGGTGTAGCTGCCGGTGGTCGCGTCCACCTGATACATGCGGATGCTGTTATTCCCGCCGGCGAAAAGGAACCGCCCCTTGGCGTCAATGACCGCCGGAAATCCCAGCACCGGCAGCGGAGACGCGGAAGTCGGCGCCAGCGTGCCGTTCGAGTCGTTGCGAATGGCCACAGCTCCGCCGGTGGTGTAAACGAAGGGTTGTTTGAGTTGGGCGCGAAGGGAAGTGGCGGACACCGCCAGGACTACCAGGGCGAGGAGAATGTTGTGCCCCGGCGGAGCTTTCGAACGCGGCAAGTAGCGTACCGGCCCGCCGCCGTGCGGCCAGGGGCTGGTCTGAATGGCCATTGGAGGGCTTTCTGGCCGCAAAATCCGCGGGCCTGGGATGCGGGTCATCTGCACCATAGGCGCGTTGAACCGTTAAGTCAACAGTAATATTACTAATAAGTATAGACAGGCGTTTCTCAGCCGTTTCTCGCGCAGGCCCGGCCCGTGGTCAAGGCCGCAGAGCAAGTCGGGTGCCGAAGACCTCGTCAGACAGCCGATGGGCACTCGGCGCCGAATATTTTCACCAAATCTTAATGTTGCCGCCCCGCCTTTTACGGTACCCTCCGCCACTTATGGAAAACGCTGCGCTGCAGATGGAAAAGGCCGTCAGCAACGGAAACAGTGTCACGAGCCTCCGCGGAAAGCTCAGCCTGGAAACCGTCCACGATTTCATCCAAACCATGCGCCAGGAGCCAGCCGAACACCTCGTACTCGACATGAGCGGCGTCTCCTTTCTGGATTCCTCGGGCGTCGGCGCGCTGGTGTCTCTGTTTGTCAGCCGCAAGCACACCGGCAAAACCATGGCGCTGGCAGCCCTCACGAAGCAGGGCGTAGCGGTACTCCAGGTTTCAGGGCTGATGAAGCTGATCCCCGCTTATCCGACGGTGGAAGAGGCGGCCGCAGCGCACAGTTAGGCCTGCGCACCACGCCAGCATTGGAAATTTCGGGTGGTTGACCGTCTAGCTCGGCGTCCAGGTTGGATGGCCGGTGAAGAGCCCACCCACCATCCCGATGCGGTAACAAATAAATAAACCAAAAACCACGCTGACCAGTCCTGACACCGTGATCAGTCCGCTGTTCAGCCACGCAAATTTGTACCCCGCGAAAGAAAACGGCAGCGCGATGGCCACCGTGATGAGCATCATCCCCGCGATGGTTCCCACCCCGAAAATCAAAAGATAAAGCACTGCCCATCGCGGTTCGCGGATGGTGCTCAGCACCAGCAGCGCCACCGCAGCCGACCCCGCCAGCCCATGCACAACGCCCACAAAAAGCGGCCGCAACGTGTGGAATACCCCTAGCCGCGCGAACGCCGCGCGCGTGCGCGCAGGAGCAGCCAGGCTATTGGCGTGATGTTCACCGCCAGCCCCATGCGAGTGCCAGTGCAGATGCAAATGCGAATTGTGCCCGTGAAGATGCGCATGCTCGCCCGTAACCTTAGGATGCCCAGGCGAAAATTTCTCGGTGATCCACTTCATCGCGCCCGTAAGATTCAAAACACCCAAGAGGATCAGCATCAGCCCCACCGAAAACTCCATAGTCAATCCCACACGCGCCGGAATAACCAACCCAAACACCACAATGCCCGCCCCCACCGCAACAATAGTGATGGTGTGTCCACAGCCCCACAAAATCCCAATAAGCCCCGCCTTCCACACCGACCGCTCGCGACTCACAATAGTAGACACAGCAATCACATGATCAGCATCGGTAGCATGCCGCATCCCCAGCAAAAATCCCACAATCAGTATCGCGAACCCACTAGTCATTTATTTCTCAATCACATTTGCCGCGAGCACACACGCTTGGTGGTAGAGAATACCTTAGATGCACTGCGCGAGTAATAGCCGCGGAACATTTCCGCGCTCAGAGCTAGTGCCGGCCACGAAACCGGCCACTTGGTCAGCTTGCCGTCGCGGGCTCCCGCAGGATGCGCATCAGTTCCGCCGCGGCGTGCGGTAGCCGCGCCCCCCGCCGGCCTACCAGGTAAACGTGGCGCGGAATGTTCAGCTGCTTCACTTTTACTTCTTTCATCCAGCCGTGTTCGATTTCCCATTGCACGCACATCCGCGGCACGATGGCCACCCCCATCCCCATTTGCACGAAGCGCTTGATGCTTTCAATTGTCGGCATTTCAATAGGCATATTCAGCTCCGTGTGGTGCCGCGCGAAAAGTTCGATTACCTTCCGGCGAAACGGAGATTCCACGATGTGCGCAATGAAAACTTCCTTGCCCAGATCGGAAATGTCCACTTCGCGCTTGCGCGACAGCGCATGCTTGGGAGGAACCACCAGCGCCAGCTCATCCTTCAGTATTTCAGTAGCTTGCAGTTGCGGATCGCGGGGCACGTAAGAAACCGCCCCCAGGTCCAGCCGGTAGTTCAGCACTTCGTGCGGAATGTCCCGCGAAAACATGCGATGCACCCGCACCTGCACGCCCGGATGCTTTTCGCGAAATATCGCCAGCGCCGGAAGCAGCGCGTGAATCGAGCTTTCGTTCACGCCCAGCGAGAGTTCGCCGCGTTCCAGTCCCTCAAGCTCGGTGAGGCCCTTCTTCACTTCGTCGCGCAGGTTGATGAGCCGCTCGGCGTAATCCTTCAACAGCGTGCCCGCGTCCGTCATCCGCACCGGACGCGAGCCGCGCACGAATAGCGGCTGCCCCAGGCCGTCTTCCAGTTTCCGAATTGCCAAACTCACCGCGGGCTGCGTGCGATACAGCCGCTCCGCCGCACGCGAAAAGCTACCTTCCCGAGCCACCATCAAAAACACCTGCAATTCGCCGAGATCCACGCAAAATCCTCAAATCGAGTATAAGGCAAGTTTATCAAAGGCAGAATAAAGATAAATTTGACTAGCGGTGGCCCCGGATGCGTTACTTGCACAGGGGTCTCTC
>JBBRPU010000035.1:0-17765 GCA_038227545.1 Candidatus Acidiferrales bacterium | reverse complement strand
GCGTACGGCCTACCGCCGGCCTATAGTCTAGGAGTGTCTAAAGCGCTGCCCTCCATTTGTTGTTGCCTCTCCGGCAACTCCGCGATGGCCTGATCGGTGTAAGCGTCACCGGTTCATCCAGCGCCGAACAGGAACGCCTTAGCGATGTCCCATCCGCCGACTACACCTCACAAGATAAGGAGCATCAATCATGAGCACTACCGATGAACTTCTCGCGGCAAATCAACAATACGCGTCGAAATTTGAGCTGGGCGGTCTCGCGATGCCACCGGCTCGCAAAGTCGCAATTCTCGCCTGTATGGACGCGCGCCTCAGCGTCGAGCAGTTCCTTGGCCTGAAAACCGGCGATGCCCACATCATTCGCAACGCCGGCGGCATAGCCACCGAAGACGCCGTCCGTTCACTGATTATTTCGCATCATCTTCTGGGGACTCAGGAGTTCCTGGTCATCAATCACACGGATTGCGGCATGGTTACCTTCGTCGACGAGCAACTTCTCGACAAGCTGGAGGAAAAAACCGGTGTCTCCGCGGTGTCGCCCACGCATTTCCACGCCTTCAAGGATGTGGAGCACAACGTTCGTCAACAAGTGGCGCGCATTAAAAATCATCCGTACGTCCGTGACATCCCGGTCCGCGGATTCATCTACGACGTAAAGTCCGGCAAGCTCAATGAAGTGACCGAGCAGCGCCCGCGTTCCTCCCAACAATCCGCTTGAACCGATCTCGAAGCTCAAGGTAACGGGGCAGGCCTGCCCGCCGTGGCGGGTGCCACGCGCTCAGATTTTTAAGGGTGGGTCGTGACGAGGAATCAGAGTCTGTTGCCACACGCCGAGACGGAAAAGGATTGCTCAGCTCGGATACTTCGCCGAAATATAATTATGCAAGTGCTCGATGGTTTCTTCTTGCTCCGACACCACCCACTTCACCAAGTCACCAATGGACACCACGCCAAGCACACTTTCATTCTCCATGATCGGCAAGTGCCGAATGCGATGCCGCGTCATGATTTCCATACACTCGTCCACCGCCTGTCCTGGCTTCACCGAAATCACCGGGGTGGTCATAATTTCCTGAATAACCGTTGTTTTTGAGGAACGCCCTTCGAGGATCACTTTTCGCGCGTAATCGCGCTCCGAAATAATTCCTGCCAGCGCGCCGTCCGAAATCACCAGCAGCGCGCCCACGCCTTTATCAGCCATCATCTCGATGGCCTCATAAACCGTCTGATCCGGCGTTACCGACCACACTCCACCGCCCTTACGTTTCACAATCGCGCCAACTGTACCTGTCATTTTCATCACCGACGCACCTCCGCGAAACTCTAACGTCTTCGGGGCCCGGTAAATCCAATCACCGCGATAGTAGTCCTCCAAATCTGTGTGGTCAATTTCTATCCGTGAAGTAGATCCGCGAACTGCGCCTGCTAAAGAGCGTGACCTAGTCTTGGCTTAGGCGACTGTGTTAGCTCCGGCCGGTACAGCTTCCGTCTCTGGCGCCGAGCCGCGAAACTGGTCCGCTTCGGTCGACCCCGCCAGCGCCGTCGTGGACGAATTTCCACCCGACACCACTTGCGCGATCTCGTCGAAATATCCCGTACCCACAAACCGCTGGTGCGTGACCGCCTTATAACCCAATTCCTGCGCGGCAAATTCTTCCTGCTGCAATTTCGAATACGCGGTCATACCGGCGTTAGCATATCCACGCGCCAGGTTGAACATGGACATGTTCAACGCGTGAAATCCCGCCAGCGTCACAAACTGAAACTTGTATCCCATCGCGCCGAGCCGCCGCTGGAAATCCGCAATCGTCGCTTCGTCCAGTTTTTTCTTCCAGTTGAACGACGGCGAGCAGTTGTACGCCAACAGCTTCCCTGGAAATTTGGCGTGAATCGCACCCGCGAATTTCTGAGCCTCGGCCAAATCGGGAGTGGAAGTCTCGCACCACAGCATGTCCGCATAAGGCGCATACGCGAGTCCGCGCGCAATCGCCGCGTCAATGCCGCCGCGGAATTGGTAGAAGCCTTCCGGCGTGCGCTCCCCGTAAATAAATTCACGGTCCCGCGGATCCGCGTCAGAAAGCAACAGCCCCGCCGAATTCGCGTCTGTGCGGGCAATAAGAATCGTCGGCACGCCGCAGACATCCGCGGCCAATCTCGCCGCCACCAGCTTCTCGACGAACTCTCGAATCGGCACCACCACTTTTCCGCCCAGGTGCCCGCACTTCTTCGCCGAAGAAAGTTGATCTTCGAAGTGCACGCCGGCCGCGCCCGCCTCAATCATCGCTTTCATCAACTCATAAGCATTCAGCGAGCCGCCAAATCCGGCTTCCGCGTCAGCCACAATCGGCGCGAACCAATACGTCCCCGACGGTTTTCCTTCCGCCGACTCGATTTGATCCGCGCGCATCAACGCGCGATTCAGGCGCTTCACCAGGTTTGGCGCGCTGTCGCAGGGATAAAGACTCTGGTCCGGATACACGTCGCCTGCCGTGTTTCCGTCCGCCGCCACCTGCCAGCCACTTCCGTAAATCGCTTTCAGCCCCGCCTGCACCATTTCGATGGCCTGGTTCCCAGTGATCGCGCCCAGCGCGGGTACGTAGTCTTCGCCTTGCATCAAGTACCAGAGCCGCTCCGCTCCCAGCTTCGCGAGTGTGTACTCAATCTTTATCGAGCCGCGCAAGCGCTGCACATCCGCGTAAGAATACGTGCGCGTGATTCCCTCCCACCGCGGGTCGGTGGCCCACCGCGTGCCGCCATCGTTTTGGCCGATATTGTTTTGTCCATTTACGCCGTTGCCGTTCGCGTTCATCGTGATCTCCTGAAACTCGTTTCCTGCTTCTCACAATCACAAAACTCTTTTGCAACTGTCATGCCACTCACTGCGACGTCACGCCGGATCAAACTCTCCACGGGCAATCATTTCTTCGCTCATCTTGCGTGCCTCGCGAAGCCTCGACTCCCCCGCAGCGTCGCCGGTTTGCATTTCACGTAACAGGCGTTCCAGTTCTTCATCAAAGAGCCCAGCGATAAACGCCGCCGTATGTGGCACAACTTTTCCTTCTTCGTCCACAATCTCGACCACATCTGCATGCTTTTTGCGCTGCGCGATCATCAGCCGGTAAATGCGATCCGTAGCAAGGTCCTCCATGTAACCATCCAGCAAGCTCGCGCCCTTCCCATGCAAAACACCGTTGCGATAGCGAATTACCGTGCGAATCGCCGCGCGCGTCCCCGCTACTGTTCGCTTCCCTACCCTGTCTGGCGCGGGCCGCAGATTAGGATGCGTAACGGTCTTCTCCGGCCGGGACTGCAACTGATTCGGCGCCGGAAACTGCGCCACCGCAATTTCGTTCTGATCCGGATGGCCTGTCCACGCTCCATCCATCAGCGAAAGGGCCTCGTTCTTCTTGTCTTCCGCCAGCACTTTCAGAGCGCGCGCATTCAACTCCGCGTCTTCGCGGCTCGGATACAACGCCGTCATTCCGCCAATCGCCAGCATCCCGTGTTTGTGGCAAATTTCCGGAATCAGTTCGCGCAGGTTTTGAAAAAACGCCACGTTGTGCGGAATCGTGTTGCGGTCCGGGAGTATCCACTCCGGATTCTCCAGGTTGAAATGGATCAAGCTCGCCATGTAATCCCAGCGCCCCAGATTCAGACCCAGGATGTGCTCGCGCAAATTCCACGCAAACTCTTCCATCTGAAAAGCCATGGGGTGCGATTCCACCAGGGCCATGCACTTGATCGCGTTCGCAGGCAGACCCTTTTGTTTGGCGATCATCTGAAACAAATCTCGCCACCACAAAGCCTCGTCTGCGGACTCTGATTTCGGAATGTAAATGCTCAGCGGGTGTTTCATCGCCGCAAAATCCACTTGATACGCGACCATTGCCACGTCAAACAAAGATGCCGGCAGCAGTTCGCCCGCCAAAACACCGGCCTGATGAATGTGCAGCCCGCGCGGCCGCGTGAAAATTACTGTCGCGCTCGGCCGAATCCCTACAGTCTTCTCGCGCTTGCGATCGAAGTAGCTCAACCGCCCGGCCAGCGCTTCCAATACATTCGCGATTCCGCGCTGATTATGATCCCAAACGTTCGCGGTGGAATCTTCCAGGTCCAGCATCACTCCCGGCGCACCCGAGTTCAGCATTTTCACAACGAGATCCGCTTCGTCCGCGGGTCCAGTCATTTGATTTCGCTGGTCCGCGCACCACGCCGGCAGTTCCACTCGCCACGCACCGGTAGTCGCTTCCGACGGCGCCAGGTACTCCGGTAGTTTCCCGTTCTGTGCGTTCACCAACGTGTCCGCGCGTTTCTGGAGCAACGCGTGTTGTCGCGGCGTCAGCACCTCATGCAGCGGCATAATAAATTCAAGAAATCCCGCTGGCAGATCGTGCGCGGCATCGAACCCGGAAGGAGCGTTATTCACCGGCACCACGCGATGAGTCAAACCCGCGCCTGCCGAATCGTCGCTCCGTCTTGTCTGTGCTTTGGTCACGTTGTTCGTCTGTTGGTCCGTCTGAAATTTCTCGTTACCGTGGTGGCTCATCGGAACAGTATGCACAAATCCGCCGCCGCTCTGCCTACGCTGGAGTAAACTCCAAAAGAGGATCCCAGTCAAAGCCACTAGTCCGATTCGGACCAGTAGCCCCGGCGGCCCACTTGACCTCTACCCGCCAGGAGGACTGGTAAAAAACTACGTATGACCCCCTCCACTCACGATCCCAAAACCCTCGAAATACCGGCGCCTTTGCTTGCGCAGGTCAGACAAGACCTCGCTGCTCGCCGCATTGATAGCGGCATTCAATGCCTCACCTCCAACAAACACCTCCTCGAATCCATCAGCCTCGGGCAAAAAGACTCCGCCATCCTCTTCGGCTATTTCGCGCAGTGGGTAGATGTCGGATTTCCCGAGCGCGCTCTCCTGAAGCGCCTGCTCGAAAATTTCTCGTCCGTCGCGCCAGAAACCCTCGCCCTCCTCGATTACGCGCACTTGCGTATGGCCGCGGGCCTCGTAGCCATGGCTGACGAGGAATTTTCCAAAGCCATACTCTGTTTCAACACCGTTCTCACCCTTGAGTACGAAATCAGCGACAAGCAAATGATCTCCATCGCAAATTTCTGGATGGGCCGCTGTCTGCGCCGTCAAGGCCGCTACGACGACGCTCTCGGTTACGTCGCCAAAGCCCGTGAGCTGGCTCTGCGCCTTAAGTATCCAAAAATGGCGGCGGTCATGCGCGTATTGGAAGGCTGGATCGCGTTTCAGGAAGGTCAGCCCGAGCAGGCCGCCCGCATCCTCGGCGAAGCCGAAGAAGTTCTAGCTGACACCGATGACTACGTCACGCTCGGAAATATCAGCTCTGCGTATGGGCGCATCGCTCGTCGCCAAGGCAATTCCGAGCACGCTCTCTCAAAATTTGAAAAGGCCATCGAGTTTTACAACAAGCGCGATCCCTTCAACCGCAATCTCGCGCGCTCCTTTGTAAATATCGCTTTCGTGAAGCGCCTGCTCGCCCTGCAGCTCGGAAATAAAATCGATTCCGAAGCCGCCAGATCAAGAAAGCAATTCAAAAAGAAAGCCAGGGAAAAACTCGACACGCGGCCAGACAGCAAACTACCCGCGCGCGAACAACGCGTTCGCCTCCGCTCGGAAGCCGCCGAGCACCTCGCCAAAGCCCAGGAAATTTACGCGCGTTACGACGATCATCGCGGCAACGGCAATGTCCACGTTACCTTCGGCTACCTCAATCTCGACAACGGCGAACTCGACAAGGCCGCCGCCGAGGCCGCCCATGCGTATCGCCTCGGCGCCGAAAAGAAAGACAGCGTCCTGAAAGCGCGCGCGCGCATGCTGCAATCCTCCGTGCAGGGCGCCAAATTTGACGAGCAAATTGACGACGCCTCCAGTCGTGTGCCTTCCTCACAACTCGCGTGTGAATTTGCGCGCGAGGCGCTCGACGCCGCGCAGCACACGCAGAATCGCCGGCTCATCGCCAAAGCCCACATCTCCCTGGGCCTGGCGCTCTGTCTCGATTTTCCAGACGATCTCGACGCTATCCAGCACTGCATTGACGGCGCCACGGGCCTGCTCAAACCCGCTCATCAGGACTATGTCTGGAGAGAACTTCAGGAGTTGAAACGCAAATTACGCGGCGCGGGCAACATCAACTCCACGCTTCGCGAATGGTCCCAGGGAATTGTCGGTAGCAAATCTTTTCAGCAGGTCAGCGAGGAGTTTGCCGCCATCGTCATTCCCAAAGTGTGGCGCCGCGAAAATCGCAAAGTCGCCCGCGTAGCCACGCGCCTGGCCATCTCGCCAAAAAAGGTTCGCCGCATTCTCCGCGATCAAGGCCTGCTCAAATCCTCATCGGAGTAATAAGTTCCACAATTTTTCCGACCCTGACTTTTCTCACAAAACTCTAACTATCTTCCAGCCCCCCTCAACCCAACCGCGCCGAAAAATCCGTCATCATCATGTAAGTGGAATCCACCTTATCCACCAGCGACCCCTGCTCTTCCGATTTCGCTTTCACACTCTTCCACTCCGGATCATCCTGAAACGCCTTCCAGTTCCCCACCGCCGCTTCCCGGCTGGCATGCCGCAAAATATAAATTAACGTATCGTTTTTTGCCGGCTCATCCGTCGGCGTCCAGTAGGCCACGCTCTTCATCCCGTGCCGCTCAAATATTTTCACGGTATGCTCGCGAAACCGCGCCAGCAAATCGTTCAACTTTCCCGCTGCCGCATGATAAACGCGCAACTCGTAAACCACGCCGGAGTCAGCAGCCTCGCCCCCATTCAACTTCACTCCTGAGTCCGCCCACAAGCCTGGTGGCACTAACGCGGCTGCGGAAATCGATTGCAACAATCTTCGTCTTTTCATCTCGTCCCTCCCTGCCGCAGTATTATGCGCGCTCCACTCTCAATCTCAACAAGCAACGTCAGACCAAAAAAAGAGGGAGGACTCTGTGAGCCCTCCCCAATTCCACAACAGCCTTTATTAAACGGACCGCTCCGCGCAGCTAGTGGCTATCTCCCTCACAGCACGACTCACCAACACTCTTCGGCTGTACATATGGCCGCTTCGGATCCACGGCCGGTGCATTTTTGTATTTGTCATGGTGCCGCACCCACGCCATGGAAAACGCTAACCCCTCTTCATCGCGACCCTTCGGCGCCATGTCCAGAAAGTTGTACGCGCCAATTAAAATGTCCAGTCCACGCCCATACGTGGAATACGTGTGAAAAACATCGCCCGCGGCATCCCGACAAAACGCGCTGGTCCCTGGACCCTCGTCGCTGCCAAACTGCTGCTTCGTGTAATTGTAGTTCACCGCACCGCCATCCGCCTTCTCTTCCTTCGTGAACGACACATGATAGTCGTAGTTGAAATCCGTCCCATACGACGACACCCAGTTGAATTTCCAGCCCATCCGCTTTTTGAACGCCTCAATCTGTGCCAGCGGCGCCCGCGAGACCACCACCAGCGTCACATCGCGCGCATTCAGGTGCGCTATGCTCCCGTCAAAATGGTCCGACAGTAGCGAGCAACTCGGGCAACCCTCGCTCCAATCCGGCCCAAACATGAAGTGGTACATCAGCAACTGGCTGCGGCCCTCAAATAAATCGCCTAGAGTCCGCTTCCCGCTTACGGTATCAAACTCGTATTTTTTCTCCACGCGCTCCCACGGCAACTCACGACGCACGCGGCTCAATTCATCCCTCAACCGCGTGAATTCCTTCTCCTTGCCCAACAACTCTTTCCGTGCCGCCAGCCATTGCGCCGGCGATACCACCTTTGCGTTTTCCCTGCTGGTCCCTGCAGTAGCCATCTTCATTTCTCCCTTTTATGCCTTGATTTGTTCCAACTTTCGAAGCCTCTTCACGCCTACGACTTTAGCCACGACTGCCACGAGTGCCGCGAAGCCCCCGCTCGACAAGACTCCGGCCACCATCGCCGCCGCACTGGCCATGCATGCCGGACACATAAATTCCTCCCAAGCGCCGGCTTAATTCTTACCGCGCGCTTCCGCCCGCTGCCGAACCATGTCATTAATAAATGTCCAACCCTTCGATGTTCGCGCGCGATGCTCATCTGCGATCATTCCCAGCGCCGCGTGATGAAAGTTGATCAGCGTCCCGCCATCCGCCTCGCTCAGCCGGTACTGCAAGTTCGAAGACACCGGATACGACATGAACAAAGGCCCATAAATCTCCAGTAGCGTCGGCCGTTTGATGGCCTGCACATGACCCCAGAAATGACCGTTGCCTTCCCCCAGGTCGCGGAACCATCGCCCGCCCGGCCACACTTCGATCTTCATCGGCATCGGTGTGCCATCCGGCAAACTATTTCCCGCTCCCATCTGTTCCAGAAGCGCCGCAAAGGTCGTCTCCATCGGCGCCTTCACATGAATTTCCTGCACGATATTCAATGTCAGATCCTCAACCGTAATTTCCTTTTTCGGTGCTGCTGAACTCATCGTTCCTCCTGTGAACAGAATTTTTACCAGACTGCTGACCGCCTTGAAAAAAACTTTCCCTAGACCGACCGTTTCCCCTCGGCCCGTTCCTTCACTTGCAGCAACTGGTGCTTCCACAATCGTTCGAACGTCCTTGTCCATTCGTGTAGTGGCCGAATAGCCTCCGGATTCACTCGGTACAACATCCTTCTCCCGTCCCGTCGTACCTCCACCAGTCCGACCTCCAGTAGCACTCGCAAATGCTTCGACACCGACGGCTGCTCCAATCCGAGGCTCAACACAATTTCACCCACCGCGTGCTCGCGCCCCGCCAGAAAACTCAATATCTCCCGCCGCCGCGGCTCCGCGACCGCATTGAAAGCGTCCGAAGTTGTCGCTGCCCTTGCCATGGGCGTACATTACATTCCCATATAGGAATATGTCAAGAAGTAATTTTGACGCATCCTAAATACTCCGCGAAAGCTTCGCCCTACACTTTTCTCCGCGGCCTCTGCTTTTTTGAAATGGATTTGACTACGGTGTACCCGCCGCCCGTCGCTCGCAGCGGCGTTTTCGCCTGCTTGATCGCCGCCTTCAGCAGCGCCTCAACTTCTGGCTTGGCCAGCGTTGCCGCACTTTCCAGTCGAATGAACCGCGTCTGATTCCCGCTTCCCTGCAGAATCTTCTTGGGGTCCGTCAGCTTCGCGCCGTAAATAAAACAAAGACCTAAGCCTTTCGCGTCCGCCGTCAGCGAAACAATCGAGTCAGAAGCCCGTTCCGTGCTGCAAAATCCAAAAACCAGAAAATTGTAGTTGTCGTACACCAGCTCAGTCGCGGAAGGGAATCTCTTTCGTACCGCTGCTCGGGCCGACCGGATGGCCTTCGCCATCTTCCCGTCAAACTTTCTAATGAATCCCGCAACTTGTCGACCGGCTGTCTTATCTGAGCGGGGCGTAATTGTACCCATCTTTTCGTGCTCGCATCGAAATCCTACCAAGCTTCCCGGTTCTGCTGTAAGCATTACTTCAGAATGGCGCTGCCTTTGCGTTTAGCCTAACCTGCCACATACTGGTGCACACACTTTTTGCTCGCACGGTCATCTAGCGGTTTAAAAATGCCAAAAAAACCAGAAAAGCCGCTCACGGAGACTCTTCCCGCTGACGGCAGCACGGTCACCACCCGCGTAGAGAAAAAGCAGGTGGAAGAGCGCGTGGCCATTGGCGCGAATGTCGTCTACGAAGCCATCCGCCGCGAAGGCGAAGACGAGCTCCACCGCCCTGCGGCGGCGCTCGCATGGTCTGCTCTGGCCGCTGGCCTCTCTATGGGTTTTTCCTTTATTGCGGAGGCGCTGCTCTCGGCTCATCTGCCGAATGCGTCCTGGACTCCGCTGATCTCCCGACTGGGTTATTGTGTCGGCTTCCTGATCGTCATTCTCGGACGCCAGCAACTCTTCACCGAAAACACGCTCACCGTCATCCTGCCTTTACTTCTGCGCAAAGACCTGAACACTTTGGTTCGCGTCGTTCGCCTGTGGGCGGTAGTCCTATCCGCAAATTTCGTGGGCACTTATCTATTCGCGCTGGCACTTGGCAGCGTCCAACTTTTCCCGCCGCACGTTCACGAAGCGTTCACCGCCATTGGCATGGGCCATTTAGGAGCCAGCTTCGGCATTGTTTTCACTCGCGCGATTTTTGCCGGATGGCTCATCGCCCTGATGGTCTGGCTGCTTCCCGGCGCGGAGTCGGCACGCGTTTCCGTCATCATCATCATCACGTATCTTGTCGGGCTGGGCGGCCTCAATCACATCATCGCCGGTTCAACTACCATGCTCTATCTGGTAGTTACGCATTCCATCTCCTGGAGCACTTATTTCACCAGTTTCTTTTTCCCAACTATCCTCGGAAACATCCTGGGCGGGACCTCCCTGGTGGCAGCCCTGGGCCACGCACAGGTAGTCGGCGGAAAAGAATAGCCTCAACGGTTCTTGGAAGGCAGAGTCTTCACAGGGCGCTCTACTCGTATCTCAGCGCCACCATCGGATCTACCTTGATGGCCCTCCACGCTGGAATCAGGCACGCCAGCATCGCTACGCAAGCCAGCCCTAGCGCCACCGCCGCATATGTGACTGGATCCGAAGCTTTCACTTCGTAAAGCAAACTCGAAATCAAGCGCGTCAATCCGAACGCCAGCAAAATTCCCACTCCCACTCCAATACACGTCAATTTCAGTCCCAGCTTGGTCACCATCCCCAGCACATCGCTTTTCTGTGCACCCAGCGCCATGCGAACGCCGATCTCGTGAGTTCGCTCATTCACCGAATACGACATCACCCCATAGATCCCAATCACCGCTAGCAGCACCGCCACGCCCGCGAAAATTCCCAGCACCCGCATGAAAAATCGCCAGTCGCCAATCGAAGCCGAAAGAACATCGTCCATGCTCATGATGTTGGTAACCGGTTCATCCGGATCAATCTCCGCCACCGTTTTCTTTACCGTCTCCGCCAGGCTCGTTCCTCCCTTCAGCAATCCCGAGCTCAAGCGCAGCACCAGCGCGTGGTGTAGATGCGCCCTCGTCGCTCCACCTGGAAACACCTCCGGCTGCTGCAAATAGGAAGCGTAAATGAACGGTGGCGTCTGCCGGCCCAGGCCGAATTGCTTCACATCACCAACCACGCCGACAATCTGCCGCGGCCGTGCGTCGTTCACAGGATAAGGATCGTAGCGCAGCAAAATCTGTTGCCCGATAGGATCCTCGTTTGGAAAATATTTGTGCGCAAATGTTTCATTCACCACAATCGCCCACGGAGCACTCAGCGTGTCATGCTCGTCCAGATATCGCCCCTTAACGAGCGGAATCTTCAGCGTCGCAAATAGTCCCGCGCTCGCTTCGCTGTACCCCGATTGGGGCCGGTCCTCGGGTGCTGGTGCGGGATGCCCTAGAATCGCAAACGTCCACTGCTCGGCGCAGCACCGCGTCGGCAGCGCCCCGACCAGCCCCGCGGACTCCACTCCTGGCAGTGCGCTCACTTTTTCAATCAGCCTCTGGTAAAACGCCGTCACTGGCGGCAAAACTTTCTCCATGTCCCCGCCCGGCACCCGTTGCGCGTACTTCCCTCCCTCGGCTAGCTGGAAGTCCATGCTCAGTACATTGGTCGAATCGATCCCTGGCTTCACGCGTTGCAGCCGCAAAATCGAGCTGATCATCAGGCCCGCGCCCACCAGCAACACCATCGCCAGAGCCACTTCTGCGATCGCCAGTCCATGGCGCGCCAAGCGGCTCCCCGCAGTGGTCATCTTTCGTTCGCCTTCGCGCAATACTACGTTCAAATTCGGTCGCGAAGCCTGTATCGCCGGCCCAAGTCCAAAAAGAAGTGCCGTTGTCAGCGATACCACCAGAGTGAACACCACCACTGAACCGTCCAGCGATATGGTCGAGGAGTTCGGGAAATCTCCCGCCAGCGCCAGAAACAGTTTGATGCCCGCGTAGGTCATCACCAGGCCCAGCAGACCTCCGCTCAAGGCCAGCAGCGCGCTCTCCGTCAGCAATTGTTGAATTAGTCTTCCGCGTCCTGCTCCCAGCGAAACTCGCAGCGCATACTCCTTTCGCCGTGTCTCCGTTCGAAACTGCAAAAGATTTGCCACATTCACGCACGCGATGAGCAGCACAAACGCCACCGCTCCCAGCAATGGGTACAACGCTCCAGGAGCCCAACCAAAAAGCTCTTGGTGCAAGTCCACCAGCTTCTTCCCTATCCCTTTATTCGTAGCCGGATATTCCTGCTCCAGTTGGCGCGCAATCACATCCATGTCTGCTTGCGCCTGTTGCAGCGTTACGTCCGGTTTCAACCGGCCTATGGGCGTCAGCCAGTGGTCGATCCTCGCGGAATACCGCGCGTTCTCCGGATTAATGGGCACCCATAAATCTATATTTTGGCCGTAAAAAGGAGCGAACCCCGCCGGCATCACTCCGACAATCGTTGAAACCACTCCTTCAATCGCGATGCTCTTCCCCAGGACTTGCGGATCGCCGTTGTACTGCCGCTTCCAGAAGGGTGTGCTGATGACGATCGTTTGCGCTTGATCTCCCGCTTCCGCCGCTTCAAATACTCTGCCCAGAACCGGCTTCGCGCCCAGCATTGGGAAAAAATTCGGCGTCACATACTGCACCCACAAAGGTCGCGGCTCCCCAATCCCGCTAACGACAGCCCGGTCTACGTTGCTGCTCAGCGAAATGTCTTCGAAAACGTGATTCAGTTTGTTCCAATCCACGCTTTCCGCAATCGGAGGCGCCTGCTGTGAATCCGGCCGCGCCGGTTCCAGTTGCCAGATCACGACGAGTTTATTTGGTTCCGGGTAAGGCATCGGCCGGTACAGGACCGCGTTCAACACACTGAAAATCGTGCTATTTGCCGCAATCCCTAACGCCAGCGACACGACCACCACAACCAGGAACCCAGGATTCTTCAGCAGGCTTCGCGCCCCCAGGCGCACATCTGACCGGACATTACGCATCACATCGCCCATTTTCATAAGTGATCACCTCTTTGTCAGACTTTCACGTCTCCCGGGATCGGCCCAACCGCAGCGCTATCACTGATACGATTTCGTTCGCCTGAAGTTCGATCACTTCCGCCCGATTTACTAGGAATTTATCTATACTTTTCTCGTGAAACCTTCCATCCATAATTATGAGAGATGTGATGGGGTCTCGTGACTTTGGGTGGCCCGTTGACTTGCCTTCGCCGCTGCCCTAGTATCCCCGTCGCACACTAAATTTGCGCGAGGACCGCCGCATGGGCGATTGGATCCACATTCAAGCTCAACCCGCTGAACAATTGATGCAGCTTCACCACTTTTCTATCGTGAAGCTGCAGCCCGGCGGGAACGTTACCTTCTCGATCACCGTAAAGGAGTTCGCCATTCCGCCCCCCGGCCAACGCATGCGCTTCTACGCCGAATCCGACAAGCCCGTCAATCAGCAAACTGCGTCCTTTGTACCTTGCGGTTGGGGCACTTCTGTTTTCTCCGCGTTGGGCGACTGCGTGCGCTTGATTCGCCAATTTCCCTACGAGGGCGATCCCACATGATTCTCATCTTCACCAAGCGATCCTTGCAGCCAGGTCTCACCGCGCTCTCTATACAGGGCAACATTCACTGCGGCCCCGAATGCTTGCGCCTCGAAAACGAGATAGACGCGCTCATCGCCGCTCACGAGACCCGCATCATTTTAGATATGGCCGGCGTCACTCACGCCGACAGCGCGGCCATCGGCTCGATGGTCAAGTGCCTGTCCAAGATCAAACGCGCCGGAGGCGCTTTGCGCATTGCCGCCGCCCAACCGATGATCAACTACAGCCTCAAGCTCACTAAAGTGGACCAGCTTATCCAAATGTTTCCTACGGTAGAGCAGGCTGCGGAAGGTTTTGCGTCTTCAGCGTCAGTTCCCAACGCTAACCCCGCGTGATTCGCCCGGTGCCAAATAAAAACGGCCACCCGCAAGAGTGGCCGCATGCGAATTTCGCTTAGCTGTGAACTTTTACAACCGCGATCGCTAACTAGTCGCGGTCCGGATGATTGTGCCGCCATCTCCAGTAAGCCCGCTGGCGACGCGCGTTCTCCCGATCGTACGCGCGGTACTCTCTGTGTTGTTCCGTGTAGTAGCGCCGGTGAGCGCGATCTTCACGGTCGTCCCAGTTGTGGTAATCACGATGATCGCGATCGTACACGCGCACTTGCAACTCTTGCGGCGCAGGAGTGGCCGCCACAACTACCGGCGCGGCAATGGCCGCCGCCAGCAGCGCTGCACTGAAAAATCTATGTATGCCCAGCATGGATGGTTCCTCCGATACCTGGATTCCAAACCAGGCACTCTCGACTATGTTCCCCGGGCATCCAACGGCATGTGCAATACAGCACGTTGTGCGCAGAAAGCCATCGTTCAGTTGGGCGAACGGTGTGCGTGCACACTTCGCCCGCCATCCTCCAATGAGTCTTAACTTCGTTTGCTTGAGTTACGGAAGTGCCACGCTGTAGTCAGTGGTAGATCCAGTTGGGCGTTCAAAAAATAATACGCGGGGCGCAAATCCTCAGCTACTGCGTACCTTAGCGCCATCACCGTTTGTCGGTTCTTCCCCGTGTCGCCTCGCCATCACACAATCCATCTCCACGGCGCAGAGTTGGTCGCGATCGCGGGACACCGTCAGAAAATCAATGACCTCAAAACCGTTCGCCTGGAAAGATCTTACGGAGTCCGTAAAGCTACGCATCCCTCGGTAGATGTGCTGCAGCGATACTTCCGTTTGTAGAGCGAGCACATTCAGTAGAACGGAGGTGGCGCCGTCCAGTACTTCCAGGTCAAATCCTTGCGTGTCCAGTTTCAGGTAAATCCGCGGCGAGGAAATCCCTTCGATGCAGGAGTTGAGCACTTGGTCCAGTCGCCGAATCTGTACGCGCTCCGTTCGCTCCACCCGGTTTCCGTAAAACACTGCTTGCGATTCTTCTCGCGGATCCAGGAAAGAACTGTAATCGCTTCCCGCGGTCACGTTAATTTCTCGCTCTCCTTCTTCTGCTCCGAGTGCGTACTGAAACGTACGCCACGGTCCATTATTTTTCGCGGCCGCCTGCAATAGCTCGAAGTTAGCGGCCACTGGCTCGAACGAGATGATCCATCCTTTATACCCGCTCCTCCGCAGCCACATCCCGAACTGACCGTGATTCGCTCCTACGTCAATCACGCAATTGATTGACAATCGGTCCAGCACGTTCTTTAACACTATGCGATCCCGAAACCACTGAACCCATTTCGACGGTAGCAGTGGCAGCAATTCGTAAGCCATGCTCCTCAAGACCTTCTTAGATGTCTTCATATTGCAGCCCTGTTGAGCTTCTGAGCGCTCGTCACTGGCGCTCCAACACTGGCGAAAACGATTCTGGCCAACGCCACCGGCCAATTCGCGGGCTCATGATCATTGAAAATTGATCTTACTCTAGTTGGCCCTCTTACAGCCTTGTGCCGGCTCGGGGTAACCGGCAGCCTGACGCTTACTTGAGTCCTACTGAACCCTATCTTCTCAATTGTTATGTCGCCGCGCCCACCAATTTCTTGAATTCGGGATCGTCGTACAAAATCTTCAGATCCGGATCGCGCAGGCACCAATCTATATTCGAATATCCGGCGTCCACGGAGCGCCGGAAGGCATCCAACGCTTCCGCTTTCATCCCCAGCAACCCGTACGTGCATGCTGCGTTGTACAGAATCAACGCATCCGCGGGACGCATCGCCACCGCAATGCGTACCTGCATCGCCGCTCCCGCCGCATCCCCAAAAATCGCCAGGTCTGCAGCCAGCAGAATGCGCGCGCGCACATCATCTGGAAAGTGTTGCAGCTGGTCCTGCAATACTTCCATCTCACGCCGCCGCAATTTCTCCGCGTCCGCCATTCTCCCCAGCCGCTCCAGCGAATTGATCAGCGGCACCAGCGCGTTGTAATCGTTGCTCACGATTTCTACCGCGGTCTCCGCGAGCCGCGCCGCATCTTCATACCGCCCGGACGAAAAATACGAGCGGCCCAACACTTCGTGCGCACCTTCGCATTCGGCCTGCTTCGCAATCGCCAGCAGCGCCGCTTCAATCGAAGCCTCGTATTTCTGTTCCGCGTACAACATGCGCGCGCGGGCGGAAAGCACCTCCGCCGATTCCGGTGCTAGCGACTCCGCCTTGGTGCACGCCTCCAAACCCTTCTCGATATATTCGGGGCTCTGGTTGCGGAATTCGTGCATTCCGCCCCACACGTGCGCGATGCCCGCGTACGCCAGCGCAAAATCAGGATCGAGCTTGGTGGCTTCCTGATACATCGCCAGCGCATATTCAAATTGCCGCTGGCGCAGATAATTCCTCCCGCGCAGATAAAAATCGTACGCCTGCGGATTCGCCGTAGGCTTCTTCGCAATCACCTTTTCTTCCTGCGGCGAAAGCGTGATCTCCAAAGCTTTTGCAATGCTCAGCGAAATCTCTTCCTGAATCGCAAACACATCTTCCATCTGCCGGTCGTAGCGTTCTGCCCACACCGAATGCCGCGTCCGCACTTCCACCAGTTGCGTGGTAATCCTCAAACGGTTGCCGGCGCGCCGGATCGAGCCTTCCAGCACATACATCGCGCCGAGTTTTTCTCCCACCTGCGGAGCCGTCACCGGCTTATCCCGGAACGGCAGCATCTCCGACCGCGGGAAAATTTCCAGGCGCCCGATCTTGGACAGCTCCGTCACGATGTCTTCCGTCATTCCATCGCGGAAATACTCGTCCTCTTTCCCGCCGCTTAAATTTTCAAAATACAGCACCGCGACCGTTTTCTTTTCAGCCTTCGCGGGCAACGCCGCTGCTCGCTCACTTCCGCCGCGCCCCGCTCCTGAGCTTTTCGCTGACGGCTCGATCCGCGACGACGAATCCACGTCGCGCTTCAAGCGCTTCAAATCCGAGCGTAATTCCGCCGCCGTCTGACACCGGTAATCGCGATCCTTCTCCAGCGCCTTGGTTACGATGCGATCCAGTTCCGCGGGAGCCTTCGGATTCTTCTTCGTGATCGCTTCGGGTGGCTCGTTGAGAATGTGATTAAAAATCATCGCCGTGGTATTTCCCTGAAATGGCAGCGCCCCCGTGGCCATTTCGTACAAAGTCACGCCAAACGAAAATAAATCCGTGCGCGCATCGAGTTCTTCTCCGCGCGCCTGTTCGGGAGACATATACGCCACCGTTCCCAGCGTGCTGCCCGGCCTGGTCAGATCTCCGATCGAAACGCCGCCCTCCGTTTGCGAATTCGCATGCGGTCCGTGGGTCGCCGCATCCGCGGAGCGTGCCGGACCTTCCACCTTCGCCAACCCGAAATCCAGAATCTTCGCGCGACCGCGGCCCGTCACGAAAATATTTGCCGGCTTGATATCCCGGTGCACGATTCCTTTTGCATGCGCCGCCTCCAGCGCATCCGCGATATCAATGGCCAGCGACAGATGGGTCGCAAAATCCAGCGGCCGCCCGGCAATTTTATGCTTAAGGGTCACGCCTTCCAGATACTCCATGGCGATGAACGCCTTGCCCGCGTCTTCGCCTACGTCATAGATGGTGCAAATATTGGGATGGTTCAGCGCGGAAGCCGCTTTAGCCTCCCGGCGAAATCGCTCCAGCGATTGCCGGTCTCCGGCGACATTTTCAGGCAGGAATTTCAGCGCCACGAAGCGGTCCAGCCGGGTATCCTCGGCCTTGTAAACCACGCCCATGCCCCCGCCGCCAAGTTTTTCCAGGATGCGATAGTG
>JBBRPU010000034.1:0-18098 GCA_038227545.1 Candidatus Acidiferrales bacterium | reverse complement strand
GAATCGCCGCCCAGCTCGAAAAAGTTGTCGTTAATTCCCACCTGCTCCACGCGCAAAGCTTTCGACCATATGGCCGCCAGTTTGTTCTCCGCCTCGCTTCGTGGCGCGACATACGAATCGCCCAGTTCCGGTCTCTGCTGTTCGGGTGCAGGCAAAGCTTTGCGATCAATCTTTCCGCTAATCGTCAGCGGCATCTTTTCAAGGAACACAAAAACTGAAGGCACCATGTATTCCGGCAGCGTCTGTTTCAAATGCTCGCGCAACGCGCTGATTTCCGGCGCCGGTGCAGCCGCCACCAGGTACGCCACCAGTCGCTTCGCCCCAGGAGCATCGCCGCGCGCCACCACCGCAACATCGCGCACGCCGGAGTGCTCCGACAGCGCAGACTCGATCTCGCCCAGTTCAATGCGGAAGCCACGAATTTTGACTTGATGATCTATGCGCCCGAGATATTCCACTTCGCCGCTCGCCAGATAGCGCGCCAGATCGCCGGTCTTGTACAGGTGCGCGTTTGGCGCAGCCCTGTAAGGGTCCGGCACAAATTTCTCAGCCGTCAGTTCCGCGCGGTTTAAGTAACCCCACGCCAAACCAATCCCGCCGATGTGCAGTTCACCCGGAATCCCCACCGGCACATGTTTTAATTTCTTATCCAGGATATGAATCTGAATATTCGTGATCGGATATCCGATGGGCACGAAACTTCGCGGATCATTGCGCCGGCAGGTCCAATGCGTGACGTCCACCGCCGCTTCCGTCGGCCCATATAAATTAAATAGTTCCGCGCCGCTCGCCGCGAAAAACATGCTTTGCAGATCGGCGGTCAGTGCTTCACCGCTGGCGAATACTTGCCGCAGCTTCGCATGCTTTGGCAACTTCACTGCTTCCAGAAACACGCGCAGCATGGAGGGCACGAAATGCAATGTGGTGATGCCCGCTTCCACGATTATTTCCGCAAGGTACACGGGATCGCGATGTCCATCAGGTCGCGCCACCACCAGATGCGCTCCGGTCATCAGCGGCCAGAAAAATTCCCACACCGAAACGTCGAAACTGTATGGCGTTTTCTGCAGCACGCGATCCGCCGCCGTCAGTCGGTACGCCTCCTGCATCCACAGCAGTCGGTTCACGATACCCTCGTGGACGTTCACCACTCCCTTGGGTATACCGGTCGAGCCCGATGTGTAAATCACATACGCGGCATCCGTATTCTTCAGCGTCACGCGTGGATTGGTAGTTGGCTCCGAAGAAAACTGCGACCACTCCGTATCCAGGCTGATCGTTGGAATGTCATTCGGTGGCAGAACTTTGCGCAGCGCCTTCTGCGTCAGAACCGCTTTCGGTTTGGCATCCTGCAGCATCAACCCCAAGCGGTCCACCGGATATTCCGGATCCAGCGGCATGTACGCGCCGCCGGCCTTGATGGTTCCCAACAGCGCGATGATCATTTCGATTGAGCGTTCCGCGCAAACTCCCACCAGTTCATTCGCGCCAACTCCGAGCTTGATCAAATGATGCGCAAGTTGGTTGGCCCGCTGGTTCAGCTCTTCATACGTCAGCGTTTTGTTTTCAAAAGTCAGCGCCGGGGCGTTGGGAGTCGCCGCCACCTGCCGTTCGATAATTTCATGCAGCAAACCCGCGTTCGCAAATTCCGCGGACTCTTTGCCCTGCGTGAGCGCAATCGTGCGCCACAGTTCCCGCTCGTCCATCATCGGCAAAAGTGCCAGCGAAGTTTCCGGCGACGCGCAAGCTTGCTCAAGAAGGTGCGTGAAATGCCCGAGCATGCGCTCGGCGGTTTCTGGAACAAAAAGGCTCTTGTTGAACTCCAGCATCAGCGAGTATTCATTTCCCGCCGGAGTTATTTCCAGCAGCACATCAAATTTCGCCCCGCCGTTGTGTACATCTACAGACCGTACTTCCGTCCCGCTCGGAACAAAAGCATCGTCAATATCGCTTTGCAACACCAGCATGGCCTGAAACACCGGCGAGTGGCTCAAATCGCGCGCCAGCCCCAGCTCGTTCACCAGGTAATCGAACGGCAGATCCTGATGTGCCAGCGCTTCCAGGATTTTCCCGCGCGTCGCCGCCAGGTGTTCTGTGAACGCCGCTTCGCCGTCCACACCGGAACGAATCGCCAGCGTGTTCACGAAGCAACCGACGATTTCTTCCAGCGCACCGTGCGTTCGCCCGGCTACCGGCACACCCACCACGATGTCTTCCTGCTGGCTGTAGCGGTGCAGCAGCGTTTGAAACACCGCCAGCATCACCGCAAAAGGTGTGCAGTTTTCCCGCTCCGCCAGCTTTTCCAGCGCGCGCCGCGTAGCCGCGGGAATTCGTTTTCGAACATTCCCTCCCGCGTACGTCATCACCGAAGGACGCCCCATGTCCGAAGGCAATTCCAGAAGTGCGGGCGCGCCGCGCAATTCGTTCTTCCAATAATCCAGATCGCTTTGGAATTCCCCTGCGTTTAAACGCTCGCGTTGCCACTCCGCATAATCCGCATACGAAGCTGGCACTGCTCTCCACGCCGGTTCTCGCCCGGCGCCCGCGGCCGCGTAGGCTTCCGACAAGTCCTTCAGCAGCACGCCCATGGACCAGCCATCCGAGGCAATGTGATGAACATTCAAAACCAGAAAGTGATCTGCGGCACCCAACGAGATCAACAGCGCGCGCAGCAAAGGCTCATCCGATAAATCAAATTGCCGGCTCGCTTCCGCATCGGCCAACTCGAGCGCCTCGGTTTCGTTCGTGGCGCTCACTTGTTGAAAGAAAAACTTCGCGGCGATCGTCTGCGTGATCGCCGCCGCACCTTCATGTGCGCTGAACGAAGAGCGCAACGTTGCGTGTCGTAGCGTCACCACCCCCAGCGCGCGTTTCAACGCCTCGATATCGAGTGGCCCACGAATCCGGCGCGCCAGCGGAATGTTATAGGCGGCTCGGTAGGGAATAAATTGATCGAGAAACCACAGCCGCTGTTGTGCCGCCGACAGCGAAACTGCTTTTGCCTTCGGTAACGAAGCAGGCGCGCCAGATTGCTTCGCGCGGCCGATGAGCTCGTCGAGCTCCACAATCGTGGGCTGCGTCAGCACCGCCATCAACGGAATGTGCACGCCAAACTCCGCCGCCAGCCGCGCCGCAATGCTCGCGGCCTGCAGCGATTGCCCGCCCAGGCTCAGGAACGAATCCGTCACCCCCACATGATCAATGTGCAGCACGTCTTCCCAGATTTTTGCGATCAGCGCTTCGCGAGCAGTCCGCGGCAGGACCAACTCATTCGCCAGCGCCGGCCGTGCGCGCCGCAAGTGATTCGCAACCGCCGACAAAATCGCATCTGCGGAAGTCAGCTCCGTGGCAATTTCCAGAAAATTCACTCGCGACGAAGCTGCGCTCGAACGCGACCCGCCGCCATCTTCGGTGATTTCTTGCGGCGCAATTGTTCCAGGCGTGAATTCCACCGCCGCCGCTTCCGCAGCGCTCATCTGGAAAGTGCCGTCGCCGCGAAGTTCCATTCCCAGCGACTTCAAGAATTTCTCCGCGGGCTGATTGCGCTCCGTGCGGGTAAAAGGAATTACGACCGTCGCCGCGCCCAGGCGCTGCGCTTCACGTCCGATCGCCGCCATCAGGCGATGCTCCACTCCTTTACCCAGCACGCGGCAGCTCATCAGAATGTTTTCGGCCACCAATCGCTGGCTATCGGTCATCCATACCGCCAGTCCCACTTGCCCGTAATCGCCGAAGCGATCGCGCGCGCTGACCATCAGCATGTGGCGCTCGCCCGATTCCAGCAGCGCCCCAAGCTCACTCGAAAGCCTGCGAATCCCCGTGGTGTTGAACTGGTTGGTCCGTTGCGTCAGTTGCGCGGCACGTTCGTAGTCGCTTGGCGTTGGCGGCTCGATCGCCACCTGTAAATTTAGTCCGTCAATAAATTCGCGGAAAGATGTGGCGGCCGTCTTGAAGCGGTTGCGCTCGCCTTGTTCGCGGTATAGCTCCGTGCGTTTCTCGTCCGTTGCCGTCGCGCCGCCGCGATCAAATACCCACGCGTGCCGCAGAAAGCTGACAATTCGTCCGCCGCCCGCCCTCGGCAATTGCAGCGTGGTGACCGCCGGACAGTTTCCCTGAACCTCCGCGCACTCCACCGGGTTGTCGTCCAGGAAAACGAAACTGTCCAATCCCAGTTCCAATTCCATGGCCAGCGCGGAAATATTCTGCGACTTGGGCTCCCAGTTTATTTTCCAGGCCACGAAATCTTCGCGGCGCAAAACCATTTCACTGCGCCGGAAAACTTCCGCCACATCTGCTTCTTCGTTTTTGCTGGCCAACGCCAGCAGCACGCCGCCGCTCTGCTGTTTTTTTAGCGCGCGCTGCAGCTCCAGGTATTCGCCGCTGATTTCCACTTGTTTCGCGCCAATTTCGCCAACCACTCCGCCCCACAGCGTATTATCGGCATCCACCACCATTACTTTGTAAGGGGGACTGAGCAATGTCCGCGCCTTGCGCGCCAGCCTCGTGCCGATGGCCGCCCAGTACACCGCCGTGAAGGGAATGTGCGCCTGCTGATCGTTCTCCGCATCCTCCACCACGCTGACGGGATACAATTCCGCCAGTTCTTGCGCGCCGATCAAATGCACGCCACGCAGCTGGCCCACCGCTTCGCGTAACTCCGCGTCCAGCTCCGGTAGCAACGCACGCAACTTTGTATTTTCCAGCGCCATTTGTGAAGCCGGCGCGATGAACAACACCGTGGGACGCCGCGCCCGTTTCGCAAACGCTGTGAATGTCTCGATGAATTCTCGGGTCGCTTTAGAAACCGCGTCGCCGCGATCCTCCGATTTCTGTTCCCGCGCCCAATCTTCCAGTCGTAGCAGCAGAAAATTCACGCCCGGCTCACTGGAAGCCAGCAGGCTATCCGGCGCGATCAACTCCTGAAACACTTGGTTGTATGCGGAAAATTCCAGTCGCGCAGGTTGTAACCCAAGCCGGTCCATCCAAAAACGCAGCGTATCGCCGACAGGCTCCGCCGTAAAATTGGCGGTCACCGCCATCACTAGCGTGCGGGTATTTTTCGGAGTAACGACCGCCTCAGCTTTTTCGACCATGGGGACGAACCAGTCTTATGAACTAAAAATTCCGTTCTTCTGAAATTCCATGCCTCACGACGCCAGCGCGCGCTTCCGCCAACTACGATCGCGCCAAGATCGCTTCGCACCTGCGCCGGTCAGGTACACCCGGCTCGCAAAAGAAATCAGCGGATTGCGCCTGCGCATCGAAACGAAGGTCACCAGTTCATGCCAGTTCGATTGATTCACCACGTTTGCGGAAATCGAAATACTCGGCGTCAACATCTTGGTGGTGTGCCACCAGTGACTGGGGATGAACAGCATCTCGCCAGGCTCCAGAATAAATACCGTCGGCTCCGCCTGTGCAAACAGCGGAAATTTCGCCAGGTCCGGATTGTCCACGCTGTTGATCAACGACAAATTCTCTTTCTCCGGCGAGGGGTAAAGGAATTTCTCCTGGCTCGGCGGATAAATAATGAATTGCTTGCGCCCGTACACCTGCATCAAAAACGCGTGCGCCCCGGCTCCGTCATAGTGCAGCACCGGAAAAGCCCCGCCTTGACCACCAATGTAAATCTCCAGCGCCGCGCCGCGATTCAGCACTTCGCCGACGTACTTCACCATGTAGTGGTCCGGCAGCCAGTTGGGCTGGAAATATTCCGGCAGTGGCTCAATGTCCTGCTTCAACGCCGGAAACATGTCATACAAAATTTGATTCCGAAAATAGGGCGCAGGGTTTTCGTCCGTGGAAGAAAGCACCCGATCAATGAAGCTCGACATGGTGTATTCGACTTCGCCCTTGCCATCCGCTTTGTATCCCGCCTTGCCCTTTTCCGGCAGGCTGAACTTCATGCTCCCGAATTCCTTTTTAAAAAATTCCGGGTTCCAGCGCTCCACCGCTTTCCATCCTTTCAGCGCGTCCGTAATCACCACCGGCTTGTTTGCATACTGATAGTCCCGCGCAAATTCCTCATAAGACAATTTCTCGCGACGTTCGATTTCTGTCTTCATATGCTTACCTCGCTTGGCGATTCCCTAATCAAACTCTTCGTTGGACCGACAGCGGAGTCCAAACTCGGTGCTGCGTCTAATCTCTTCAACCAAATCTCCCGCCAGTAAATGAAATCCTGGCGCGGACACCCACCCACCACATTGGCGCAGGTACAGTTCAGTCCTTCAAGTACCACCGTGCCTTCCACCTTGCGCATCTCCCCAGTGGGTTCCGAGATCATGCGGTCCAACCGGTGACGCACGCGAAGTTTCTCGCCACTGTGATTGCTCATTCCATAATCGCAACTCAGCCCGCGATTCCTGCCGCGCGTGTCCAACGTCGCCGCAATCTCGCTAGCCGGTCGGATGGTGACCCACTCTCCGGGCTGCAATCCAAGATTTCCCGCCGGTGTGCGCTTCAAGGCGCCCGCCAGTTGCTTTCGCGGAAATTTGCGAGTCGCCTTCCGCCACATCGGCGCCACCACTAAGCTGGCCATTTCCAGAATTCCTCTACTACCGCTGCGAATCTCATCCATGCATTTCGACAGAATACGTCCTCGCGTCATCGGCTGCGTCGCCCGTGCAAGCTCTGTGGACTGGCAAAAGTAGCGGTTCGGTGACGCCCTGGTGCTCAACTTTCCGCGCAACTCGTCCACACCCGAAAAATCCACGGGAGAACTGGCCTCGCCACTTGTCAGCTTGCGAAACCACGCCTCCTTCCAAAAAATCGTACAAGCCCGCTGGCACCCGTCGTGATCCTCACCAGAACAACGCGCTCCTTCCAGCACTACCACGTTGTTTTTCAGGAATTCGCGAATCTTGTATCCTCCGCCCGGATACTCAATGCATGTTTTCTCGGCTCGTCGAACCACCCGCATACGCTGGCCACAGAACGGCACCATTTCGGGCATAAACGGCAGGCATTCCAGGCTGCCCTCTGCATCCAGAGTGTCGGCAATCTCCCCGGGGCTTTTGATCTGCACCCAGTCGCCAGTGCGTAATCGCTGATGACTGCCACTTACCATGTCTAACGGCCCTCACCGAGAATTCCCAATGCGCGTCCGAGGCTCGAATCCCCCGTTGCCAAGCTGGCGACGCGAGATACTACGTAACCGTGAATAGAGCAATCAACCTGCCAGAGAAACCTTTCCCGTCCGCGGTGAACACTTATTATTATCTTCCCAAGTTCCTGCAAAATAGACTCTTACAGCCCTTATCGTGAAGTCCGCGGCACTTCGCTGTCGCGCCCGGACGCGCGGGAAACTTTTTTGTCCTTTTTCTAAAACTTCTGTCTCTAAATCCTCACCGCCGTGTTACCGGTTCGCCTTCAAAGCCTCAATGGCCGGTGCACCCGAATCGGGGAATGCTTCCGTGGACAGGTTGTCTACCAACTCCAGATACTCGGCCTTGCGACGATCCCAGCTGTGCAGGTCCACATATCGGTATCCGCCTTCGATCAGTGACTCCCTCAACTCCTTGTTCTGAATGACCTCCAGCATGGCGGCCGCTAGCGCCGGCACATCGCCGGATGGAAAAAACCGCACCACCGAGTCATCGAAGTAGAAGTTGTCTATCTTCGTTCGCGACAGCACCACCGGCACGCCTTGCGACATGTATTCCATGATTTTCGTGCTGTAGGCTTCGTTGCCAAACGAGTCCGCGCGCTTGGGAACTACACCCAGATCCGCATTCGAGATGACGTCGGCGATAGATTCCAACGACACGCTGCCGCAAAACTTTACGCTATCGTTCAGACCCAGCCGTTCCGTAAGTGCGACCAATTCCGATTTCTCGTCGCCCGCGCCATAAATGTGAAATTCCGCGTTAGGAACCTGCTTCTGCACCACCGCGAAAGCCTCAATGGCCAGGTCCAATCCCTGGTGCCACTGGAAGCTCCCCGGAAACAACACAATCACTTTGTCGTCCGTGCGCGTCCGGGCACGGCGATAAAAAAGCGCGGAGTCCACGTGGTTCAGGAACACCGAACACTTTTCCTTGGGTACCGAGCGCGAAATCAACTTTTCGTACCACAAGTGATTCGACACGATCACAAAATCGGCGAAAGCCGCGGCCGCTTTTTCCACAAATTTAAGCAGCCCGATATAGAAACTCCCCGAATCCGTATCGAATTTGTTGGCGAACAACTCCGGCACGATGTCGTGGATGTCCAGGATGATCCGCGTGCCCGTCATCTTCGGATACCACGCCGCGAACACCAGGAAGTCCGGAAGGTTGTGCACATGAATAACGTCGTAGCGCACGCGGTGGTGCCGCTTGGTCAAGAAAACCGAAGAGGTGAAAAGAAACCGCAGCAACCTGGACGCGTAGGTCCATTTTCCTTTTTCATCCCGGACGCGATGTTGCACCCGGTACACCGTGACGCCGCAAATTTCTTCCGAGCCCATCGGAACGTTGCCGCCCGCCAGCGCAATCACGTCCACCTGATCGCCCCGCTTGGCCAGCGCTTCCGCATACCTTCGTACGCGATTGTCTGTTTCGTAAGTGTTGTGCACCACCATGCAAACTTTCTTCCGTGAGTTGCGCGAAGCCTCCGGCGCGCTGGCGCAGTAAAAGCGCGCCACCTCCCGCGGATTCGCTGACCAGAAAGTCCCCTCATATTTTTCGCGCACGTAACTCAGAAATTCTTCATAAAATCTCACTGGGAATTCGTCTCTCTTTCGCTCACCTTCAAAACACATATAGTCCGGATGCGTGTTCAGTAACGCCATGCCCCCGCGCTCCGCGACCCAGTCAATTTTCTTCTTCCAGATATCAATGTTGGGCTCGCGCAGTACTACGAAAAGCGTAAAGTCTTGTGCCAGCGTGTAGGGGAGTTCCACAAAACCGCTGCCGTTTGGCCCCGGTACCCAGAACGGGAAAATCGTCCCTACCGCATCGGGTTCCGGCTCAAATGGATCGGTATCAAAGGTGGATGCATCGTATTCCACACCCAATTGGTGGATCCACGGCAGCTTGTGCTGCATCAGCGGGGAACGAAACCCCGAAGCATTCCAGCGTTGCAGGTACTCCCGAATGTGCTTCGCCTTGTCCGCGAATTCCTCTTTCGAAGCGTATAACTTTCCGTCGTGCTCCAGCCCGTGCACTCCGATTTCAAAACCCTGGCTCAGCATCCCCTCGCGCATCTCTGGGGGCACGACGTATTCGCCTTCCGGCACAAAATTAAAGGACGAACGAAAACCGTGCTTTATTTCCAGCTCCATCAAGCGGTTCACGCGCGACAGGCCCTTCCGGCCTTCCACGTCATGCGTTAACACCAACGCGAACTGTTTTCCCTCGGGCCATCCCGACCATCCCGGAGGCCGCGCCCCTGCCTGCGGGTCAATCGGCCATATCGGTCCATAGGCTTCGCGGCGGGTGGCGGCGCGTTTGCGCCGGAGCGCCAGTCGCACCTGCCAAGGTATGCACGGTTTCAGGAAATAGTAGATTCTGTTCAGCATCGGGGCCCTAGGGTTTCAATACTGATTCTGGCACATTCAACTCGGGAGATAGGTCTGGCAGCCAGCCAAGTGCGCGTTTCGGTACATGACATCTGCGACACCCGTACCTGTATTTTTTCGCGTGCTTTTTCGATCACTTCCGGCAGGTTTTACTTTTTATCGCGCGACGACGTCACCGTCGGCGAACTGATACGAAAGCGGGACAAAGCTTCTCCCAGGTTTTGTACGAAGGTCTCCGAACTGTATACGTCGTTATCTATCGGCGAGACCGAGTGCGGTGGCGGAATCGGGTCTATTTCGTCCAGTTGGAATTCCCGCGCGATATCTTCCACGGTTTTGGGAGTGACCACCCGCTCCTGCTCTACGTAGGTATTAATCAGCGAGTGCTCGCATAGCAGGTTCACAATGCGCGGGATGCCCATCGAATACAAATGCACCGCATCCATGGATTCTGGAGAAAAAATCTGCTCACCCGTGGTCCCCGCGATCCGTAGTCTCTCCGCTATGTACGCGTGGGTCTGTTCCTTCGTTAAAGGAGCGGTTTTGCAACGCAGGGTAATTCTTTGTTTCAGTTGCCGCAGTTGCGGCAGTTTCAACTTGTCTTCCAGTTCCGGTTGTCCTGACAACACGATCTGCAAAAGCTTCTCCGTCGAAGTCTCCAGGTTGGTCAAAAGCCTGATCTCTTCCAGCACCGGATAGGTCAGATTCTGCGCTTCGTCCACGATCAGCACCGCCGTCTCCCCGGCACGGTAGCGCTCCAGCAGCCATTGGTTCAACTTCATCAGTTGCTGGCTCTTGGTCCTCGACTCGCATGGAATATCAAACTCAGCCAGGATGAAATCAAACAAGTGGCTGGTGTTCATTCTCGAATTGAAAAGAAACGCCGTGCGCGTCCGCCGCTGCCGCAGCCAGTCCAGCAAGCGGTTCACCAGCGTCGTTTTTCCCGTACCCACTTCGCCCGTAAGCGTGATGAAGCCCTTGCGCGTCTGGATGCCGTACATCAATCCCGTCAGCGCTTCCTCGATTTGCTTCGTCAAGTATAAATAACGAGGATCGGGGTTAACGTTGAACGGATTTTCTTTTAAGCCGAAATAGCTCTTATACATGGTCTGTTCTCACTGATTTCAAATCTATCGCAACACAAACGGACGCGTGTGCCATTGAAATCCAACGGCAATCTGATGTTGCGTAAAAGTTGAGCTGCACGTGCCGCCGCACGCTACCGCGCTTTGATGCACCACATACCCGGTGTACCCGAAAGACAGTAAAGCGTTGCGTCCCAGCGGTCGGTCCAGTCCGGCGCCAAAATAATACGAATTGAATGCCGGGGTCGAAACTCCATTACCGTTGAATGCGTGCGTACGCCCATATCCAAAATTCCCACGTGCCGACCATTGCCGCGTAATTAGCCGGTTCACATTCGCGGTCAAGTTGTCTCCTGTAGCTCCCGCGACGATCCCGCTTCCGCCGGTGGTACCGTGGTTATAACCTAGCGTCATCCCGCCTCTTTGGAAGGCATACGAAGCGCTCGTGCCAAACGCCACCCCCACGTGATCTGTCTGCGTGCCGATAGGAATCCGGAATTTTGTGATTTCTGGACCGCCAAAAAGTGATATTGCCAGCCGGCCAGTTACCTTTCGGCTGTACGCGGCGTTGAAAACGTGGTCGCCGATCGCTTGCGGCAGGCCGGTGAAGTGATACGCGGTGAAGCGGTAAACCACCCCGATGGTATCTTTCCTGGAAAGCACATAGTTATAGCCGACACTTCCAACGATGTCGTCGTTATCAATATTTCCGGCATCCGTAAATCTTAAGATCCCGTAGGAACCTACCAGCGTGATGGATCCTCGCGGGCTGGTCAGAAAATTCGCTTGCGTCGCGAAACTATTGCTGATGCGCGGTCCATTTGCCGTAAGCACCGACTGGTCCGGCACCACGTTTCCGCCCAATCCCGGCGACCCCGTACCCAGCGAGCCGCCTACTCCCGGCGCTCCAATATTAGACAGGCCGCCAAATCCGAATTGACTCGTCGGCAAGTAAGAAAATTGGTCAAAAAAATCCAGCTGCCATCGAGCCCAATGGAACGATTGCACCAGCCCCACTTGTTGGTAGGAGCCGTTTCCCTGATTTCCCTGCGTTGAAAAATATCCGCCGCCTGAATAATTCAGCGTCAGGTGCGAATGCGCCCACGCTTCCGATAAACTCAGATTTCCCGCCAGGTAGGTGGTGTCATACCATCCGCCGCCACCGCCCCCGCTTTGCGCCGTCGTCGCCACCTGCACGCCTGGCACCCAATAGCTGTGCCTGAATTCCGCCGTTCCCAACCCCGGCGTTTGCACGCCTGTCAGAGGCGTCTCGTCGGGCTTCAACGCATTCGGATCCGCGTTGGCATCCGGCTCATTGGTATCAATGATGGGCGCGTGCGCTGCCGGCCTTGGTTTGGCGTTTTCTTCCTGCTGCGCCGGAGTCTGATCTGGCTCCTGATCTTGCGCGCGCGCCTGTCCCGCCCCAATGCTGCAGAGCGCCAAACTTCCGCACAATGCGCTAACCCTCGATAGCGATGTAAACCAGCTCGTCATCTCTGTCCTTTACGGCACTACGATTACGTCGCCGCCCTCAAGAATGATGTTCTGTTCCGCATGTTTGCCCGATACCGCATCTTTGTAATTGAATGCGTGTTTCACCTGTTTGCCATCTTCCGTTCGCAGCACGTAAATATTCTTCAGTCTCGCAAATTGCGTGAATCCACCGGAGCTCGACAGCGCCTGCAGCACCGTCATATTGGGCAGCAGCGGAAACGCCCCCGGGCGCGTAACTTCTCCCGTTACGAAAATTCGCCGGCTGTTTATCTCTGTAACACCTACGGTTACTTGCGGGCTGGTAATGTATTTCTTCAAACCCTCCGCAATCTTGGATGACAGCTGCACGGGAGTCAGTCCAGCGGCCTGGATATCGTTTAACAGAGGTAGCGTGATTTTGCCATCAGGCCGAACCGGTACTAGCCGAGAAATGTCCGGCTCCTTCCATACATCAATGCGCAACATGTCTTGCGGCCCGATCTTGTAAGCCGGATCCGTCGGAATTGTGCTGGGCGCATCCTGTGCGGGTCGAGCAACTGCATCCTGCGAAGCTGGCGCGCCATTTTGCGCCTTCGCAGCTCCAATTCCTGACGTTAGGCAGGCGGCCATCACCAAGCCGGCAATTATCCTGGCACTCATCTTCATGTCCTCCAAAGCAAGCTGCGATGAAATTCGGGGCACCGGGAAACCAGCCTCTCCAGTGTATCTGCCGCCCCGTGGGCTGTAAACGCCGTTGCGAACGGCATGTGCGGAAGGGCCCGTTATGTTAACCCCTGGCTACACCCACGGTTGCGCAGCAATATAGAGGTGCAGCTTGGTAGTTGCAACTGATGTTCCAGACTTTTGGCCGCCCACACTGTCATCCGATTGACAAGTATAGCATAATGAACAAGTTGCGAGAAACTGCTCCTCGGGTCTCTCTCGAGCCGCTGGTTTACTTCCACCAAATGGCAATCTACTACCCCTGACAACGGTGGCGCGCTGCCCTCTAACCCGATCACCGCGCGGCTGACGTGAGCGTCTGAAAATGAAGGCTCGAATGTGTACTCCCGTGGACCCTACGCAAAAACAAATGCCTAACTTCCTCGTAGCTCATTAAAATACTTGCTACGCCATGCTGGAGGATTGACCTTACGTGCAGCGCCCTTTGTGGTCCGGTTTTCTTAAATCGTCAGAAAAATTTCCCGCGCGGCCCGCGATACTCGCCAACAATCAGGAATTCACTTACGGGGAAGTACGTGAGAGAGCGCTCCGCCTTGCCGCCACTATCCAATCACTTCAGGACCCCAGCGCCACCCCGCTTACCGCCGTGTTTGCCTATCGCAGCCCCACTGCCTTCATCGGCGTGCTCGGCTCTCTTCTCGCTGGAAATGGCTACGTCCCCCTCAATCGCACCTTTCCCATCGAACGCACCCAAGTCATGTTGCATCGCTCCGAATGCTCCACCCTCATCGTGGACGAAAGCTCTTTGCCGCAACTCGACAACTTACTCCAGGCGGCCGAAAAGCCTCTGGCCGTGCTGATCCCTGATCTCGCCGACGTCCAAAGTTACAAAACTCAGTGGCCTCGCCACAGATTTCTCGGCGCAACCGACCTGCAGCCTTCCGCCACCTGGCGCGAGCCCAAATTCGAAAACGATTCCATCGCCTACCTCCTGTTCACTTCCGGCAGCACTGGCATCCCCAAAGGTGTCGCGGTAGCCCAACGCAATGTCGCCGCATTCCTTGATTACATGGTCGAACGATACGCGATCACCGAAACCGATCGCCTCTCCCAGATGTTCGACATGACTTTCGATCTCTCCGTCTTCGACATGTTCATTGCCTGGGAGCGCGGCGCCTGCGTCTGTTGCCCTTCGCAGAAAACTTTGATCAAGCCGGGTAAATTCATCAACGAAGCCGGGCTCACCATCTGGTTTTCCGTTCCCTCCACCGCCGTTTTCATGAAGCAGCTCGGCATGCTCAAGCCCGGCCAGTATCCGTCGCTGCGCTTCAGCTTGTTCTGTGGGGAGCCCCTGCCCATATCTTCTGCGGAAGCATGGCTCGCCGCCGCCCCCAACTCCATCGTGGAAAATCTCTACGGGCCCACCGAGCTGACCATTGCCTGCACGTTATATGGTTGGGATCCAGCCACTTCTGCGGCTGAATCGGAGCTGGGCATCGTGCCCATTGGCTATCCATATCCAGACATGAGTGTGCTCATCGTAGACGACGCCTTAAACGAAGTAGCTCCCGGCCAGGAAGGCGAACTCCTCATGAACGGCTCGCAAATGTCGCTGGGATATTGGCGGGATACCGCGAAAACTGCCGCGGCCTTCCTGGTGCCGCCCGGAAAAACGGAAATCTACTACCGCACCGGCGACCGCGTTCGCCGCCCACTGGACAATAAGCCCCTCACCCATCTCGGCAGAATTGATTCCCAGGTGAAAATCTTTGGCCACCGCGTGGAGTTGGGCGAAGTTGAATCCAAAGTGCGCGATGCCTGTAAACTGGATGGCGTGGTGGCGGTTGGCTGGCCCCGGACCGACAGCGGTTTCGGCGGTGTCGAAGTCTTTGTCGAAGGCCGCGAATCGGACCTCGCAGCAATCCGTCAAACGGTGGCTGCCGATTTGCCCGAGTACATGGTTCCGCGCAGATTTCACTTCATGGAAAGACTGCCGCGCAACGCCAATAATAAGTACGACCGCAAAGCCATGCAAAAATTACTGGAAGAGGGGCTATGACCGCCGTAACACCAGACGACGTTCACGCATTTCTGCAAACCTACGTCGCGAAAACGCTGCGTGATCAGGCTCGCGAAGTTCCCGCCGACCTGCCCGATGATTGCGATCTGCTTCTGAACGGCTACGTGGATTCCCTCGGCCTGCTCGAGCTCATGACCGCGCTTCAGGATCACTTCGGCCGCGAAATAGATTTCAACGAACTCGACGCCGAGCAAATGACTATCGTGGGCCCCTTGAAAAACTTCGTTGCCGCGGAGTTGGCCAAATCCTAGCTGGTTGGCCCTCTGGCCCCGCGAAACAGTTTACATTTCTATTTTTTCCACGGGTCGGCTGCCGTGCACTTTCATCGTCAATTTCCTGCCCAGCGCCGCCGCAATCATCCCTCCGCTCCGTGCCCAGAGTTTCACCGCCTCCGCGCGCAAGCCACTTTTCAACGCCCGCTTGATCCAGTGAACAGCAATTCCTCCGATTAATCCGCGCCGCTCCAACCGTCGGCCCGCGCCTCCCGGATAAACACGAGCGTGCTCCCTGCGCAGCAACTCCCGCATCGCCGGCATAAACGACAAAACATTATTGATAGAATTGCCGCCGTGCGCCCGATGCCAGATCGTCTGCGGCTCCACGATTTGCACAGTTCGTCCGGCCGTGCCCAGGCGCATCGCCAGCTCCACGTCTTCCAGCGGAAAAAACCCCACCAGCCATCCGTGCACCTCTTCGAATGCGTCCCGTGCGATCACCATTGCGCTCGCGCTATGCCCGTAGCCGCGATCTCTGCGCAGATAATCGCCGTACTCCACGAAGCTGATTTCTGCCGGCGTCACCCCCGCCTGCACTCCTTGCATCGCCCCCTCAAACCAGCGCATGGTCGCCAGGATCACCTTCGGGCTCTTCGCGGCCGCGATCCGTTCGTATACTTCCAGCGCCCACGGCAGAAACGCGTCGTCCCCATCCAGAAAAACTAGATACTCACCCGACGCTGCCGCGGCCCCGTTATTGCGTGCCGCGCACGCTCCCACGTTTTTTTTCAGGCACAATAACTGCACCCGTCCGCGATACTCCTGCAGAATTTCCGCGCTTCCGTCACTCGAAGCGTCGTCCACCACAATGATTTCGTAATTGTTGTGCTGCTGCGAAAGCGCGGAGTCCATCGCATCCTTGATGAACTCTCGCTGATTGTGAAAAGTAATGATCACGCTGAATCGCGGAGCCGTCACCGCATGCCCTTCTGTTTCGGTTTCGCTCAATGGAGTAGGCTCCTGTGCGCCTGTTTCCTTGTGGGTTGCACGTTCTTCCATTCGTCACACGCTCAAGACGATTCGATGTGAATGATATAATGTCTAGGAACTCCTTCGTCGGCGATTCCGCCGTGAAAATCACCATGACCCCTGAGGGATAATCTACATTGTCCAAAGATTCCACTGCCGCCCAGGGCACTCGCCGCTCCGTAGAAAATTTTCGCGGAGACTATCAGGCCTTGGCGGACCTGCTGCAACGCTCCTGGTCTGAAAACAGCCAGCAATCTCTTCACTATTCGCCGGAATTCCTCCGATCCTTCCTCACCGCTCCAGGCGCCAGCGCATCGCTCCAGCCTTCCTTTTATCGCGATGCTGAGCTGGTGGCTTTCGCGGCAGGCTTCCAGCGCCGCGTCACCTACCGTGGCCGGCAACTAAACCTCGCCACCAATACCTTTTTGTCCGTGCTGCCAGAACTCAAAAAATCCGGCCTCGGCATCGTCCTTTGGACCGAACTCGTAAAACGCATCCGCGCCGAAAACTTCGACGGCATGATTAATTTCTGTGTGGATGGCGAGCCCATGAATCGCATGATCGAAGGCTCTTGCCAGCGTCTCGGGCTTCCCGTGCAACGCATTTTCTCGGTTCGTTACATGTCCACATTGCTCAAACCCCCGGATTTCAACGGCGTCGCGCCTTCCTCGACACCGGCAGTAAACGAGTTCTTGGATCTTGCCAATTCGCCGTTATCTTCTCAGCCCTTGGCGCGCGAATGGTCCGCGCAGGAAGCGGAATGGCAGTTGCATCGCGCCGGCGCCGTGGTCGCCTGCAGCTCCAACGAATCCCGTCGCGGAATTCTCACCGGCTACATCATGTCCATCCTCGACGAAAAAAAAACCAAAGTCTTGCTCCTCGAAGACATTCTGTGGCACGAACTCCAGCCGGAAGAGCGCCTGCAGTTGCTTCAACAATTTCTCTCCCAGGCCGTGTCCCACGGCGCGCAAATGGCCACCGTACCCATGCTTGGTTACGCCGACCTCACCGCCTTCAAGAAAACTCGTTTCTTCCCGACCCGCCGCGTCTTACATTGTTACCTGACGCTTTTCCGCGACAGCTTGCCAATCGAAGCGTTGCCGTCCATGTACCTGGACGTTTTTTAGATTTCTCAACTCGACCCATGACTGGAACGCGCAAAAAGTTCTACGCGAAACGCGGCAACACACGCCATCTGCAGCAATAGCGGACGCCATGAATCTCATCGAAGCCCTCGAGCTATCTAGAAAACCCGTCCCAGACAGCGCCGTGCCGCTGCGCATCTTCCTGGCTTGCGGATTTACTCCCCTGCACTTGCTGACTTTTCTTGTGGCGCACCTGCGTCAGCTCCTGCCTGCCAATCACGTCGAAATCAAAACCGGCTTGTACGGGGATTTGCCCGGCACACTGGAACGCCTGAATTCCGCGGACTTGCACGCCGTGATTTTGCCGCTCGAATGGTCCGATCTCGATTCCCGCCTGGGCATCCGCATCTTGGGCGGCTGGCAAGCCGGCGATTTACAGGAAATCGTCGCCTCCAGCGCATTGCAATTGTCGCGCATAGAGCGCGCTCTGAAAGTTGCGGCGCAAAAGGTCCCGATCATCGTCTCTTTGCCGACTCTGCCGCTGCCTCCTATTTTTTTCACCTCCCCCAGCGTCGAAAGCGCCGACCAGGCCAATCTTTTAGCATCAGTCACAAAATTTGCTTCGTCGCTCTCCACCGTCCACGGAGTCCGCATCCTTACACCCCAAGCACTCGACTTGATTTCGCCGTTGAACACCCGCTTCGACATCAAATCCGAAATACTCACTGGCTTCCCTTACAAATTACCCTTCACTTCGGCATTCGCCGGCCTGCTTGCTTCACTCGTCCCCACGCCAACTCCCAAAAAAGGTTTGATCACCGATCTCGATGACACGCTCTGGTTGGGCATCCTCGGTGAAGTGGGCGTAGACGGCGTCAGTTGGACGCTGGATCATCACAGCCATATCCACGGTTTGTACCAGCAATTCTTGAGCTCGCTGGCGAG
>JBBRPU010000033.1:0-18457 GCA_038227545.1 Candidatus Acidiferrales bacterium | reverse complement strand
TGAAGCCCGCGCTGGCACGCGGAGAACTGCGCGCCATTGGCGCGACCACTCTAAATGAATACCAGAAATATATCGAGAAGGATCCGGCGCTGGAACGGCGCTTCCAACCGGTGCTGGTGAGCGAGCCGACGGTGGAAGATACCATTTCCATTCTGCGCGGATTAAAAGATCGCTACGAAGTGCACCACGGCGTGCGCATCAAGGATGCCGCGATTATCGCCGCGGCCACGCTGTCGCACCGCTACATCTCCGACAGGTTTTTGCCGGACAAGGCCATTGACCTGGTGGACGAGGCGGCCGCCAGTCTGCGCATGCAGATTGATTCCCTGCCCGTGGAGATTGATGAGATCGAACGGCGCATCATGCAACTGGAAATCGAGCGGCAGGCGCTGTTGAAGGAAACGGACGCGCATTCGAAAGAACGCCGCACGCAAATCGAAAAAGAACTCGCCAAGCTGAAGGAAGATTCCAGCGGGCGCAAAGCGCGCTGGCAATCCGAGAAGCAGGCCATCGGCAAAATCCGCAAGCTCAAGGAACAGATCGAGCAGCTGAAAGTGGAGGACCAAAAATACGAGCGCAGCGGCGAACTGGCCAAAGTGGCGGAGATTCGCTACGGGCGCATGGCCGCGGCGGAGCGTGACTTGAAACAGGCCGAGGCGCAATTCGGCGAGCTGCAGAAAAACGCGCCGATGCTGAAGGAAGAAGTGGACGAAGAGGACATCGCCAAGCTGGTGAGCAAGTGGACGGGGATTCCGGCGGGCCGCCTGCTGGAGGGCGAAGCACAGAAACTGGTGCGCATGGAAGAGCGCCTGCGGCAGCGCGTCGTTGGGCAGGATGACGCCCTCACGCACGTTTCGAATGCGGTGCGAAGGAGCCGTGCGGGATTGTCCGATCCGAAGCGGCCCATCGGTTCGTTTATTTTTATGGGTCCCACGGGTGTGGGCAAAACAGAACTGGCTCGAGCGGTGGCGGAGTTCTTGTTTGACGACGAGAAGCTGATGATCCGCATTGATATGAGCGAGTACATGGAAAAGCACAGCGTGTCGCGTCTGATCGGCGCGCCTCCCGGCTACGTGGGGTACGAAGAAGGTGGTCAACTTACCGAGCAGGTGCGACGGCATCAGTACTCTGTAATTCTCTTTGACGAAATCGAAAAGGCGCATCCCGATGTCTTCAACGTTCTGCTGCAAATTCTGGAAGACGGGCGATTGACGGATGGAAAAGGCCGCACCGTGGATTTCCGCAACACCGTGCTGGTGATGACTAGCAACGTGGGCTCGGCTGCGATTTACGAGCTGGCCGGAAATGATCCCGACTCTGCGCGCAAAGAGGCGATGGAAGCGTTACGCGCGGCATTTCGACCGGAGTTCATCAACCGCATCGACGAAATCATCATTTTTAATCCCTTGGGCAAGGAGCAGCTGGGAAAGATCGTGGGCATGTTGTTGAAAAGCGTGGAGAAGTTGTTGGCCGAGCGGCAGATCACACTGGAACTGACACCTGCGGCGGAGGCGCTGATTTTGCGCGAGGGTTACGATCCGGCGTATGGGGCGCGACCGCTGCGGCGCACCATTCAGCGCATGATTCAGGATCCGCTGGCCATGCAGATTCTGGAAGGCAAGGTGTTGCCCGGCGAACACTTGCGCGTGGACCGCGATGCCGGCGGTGAAAAGATGCATTTTGAACGCATGGCGGGAAAACAACCCGCAGCGGCGGCAGGAATCTAATGATGTAGGGCGATCGTTCCTCGCAGCCAAGATCGCTTCGCCGCAGCATTATTTGCAATCTTGCGCCGATTAGTACGTATTTAATGGATGAGACCTCTATGAAAATTCTACGGACAGGTGTGCTGCTGATTCTGTTGAGCGTGATGCTGGTGATTGCCGGCGGCGCGATTGGCGGGCAGAACGGATTGAAAATCGCACTGGGGATTGCCGTGCTGATGAACGGCATCTCGTATTTTTTCTCCGACAAGATCGCGCTCAAATCCAGCGGTGCCCAGCCGGTGACCCGCGAGCAGGTGCCGCGGCTGTATACGGTGATGGAGCGCCTCGCGGCGAAAGCGAGTTTGCCGGTGCCTAAGCTTTTCGTCATTCCAGAGCCGGCGCCCAATGCCTTCGCGACCGGCCGGAATCCGCATCACGCTTCGGTGGCGGTGACGGAAGGTTTGCTGCAACTGATGAACGACGATGAGCTGGAAGGGGTGATCGCTCACGAGCTTTCCCACGTGAGAAATTACGATATTTTGACCAGCTCGATTGCGGCCACCATTGCCGGGGCCATCACCTATCTTGCTTCGATGGGACGCTTCGCGATGATGTTCGGCGGTTATGGTGGAGGCAATGACGATCGCGATCGCGGCGGAGGCGGTCTCGCGGGACTGCTGACCATCCTTCTCGCACCTATTGCGGCGCTGATGATGCAGCTTTTTCTTTCACGCACACGAGAGTACTCGGCGGATGAAACCGGGGCGCGGATGGTGGGCCAGCCGTTCGGATTGATCAGCGCATTGCAAAAATTAGGCGCTTACAACCAGCGAATACCGACAACCAGCGTGTCGCCTTCGACGGCCGCACTATGCATCGTGAAGCCCTGGTATGGGGGAGGGACATGGTCGTCTATGTTCAGCACACACCCCCCGCTGGCGGACCGCATCGCGGCTTTGCGGGAGATGACGATTGTGCCGAGCCGGTAAGGCGCACTCACCTTGCCCGCAGGCTAGTAATGGGCCGAAAGTGGTAAAGTACTGGGCCGTCGGTAACGTAAATATTCCCGCTGGATAGGCTGGGTTATCCACAGGGCCAGTACTAAACCTCTGGAAATCATAGAATTACGTTATTCTTAATGAATAGCGCCGATGGTCCACCGAGTGCAACATTGTCCAACCAAGAACGATATGAATTATCTTGCGTCCAGGAAGACGGGGAACATGAGTTGTCGGGACACTATCCATCTGATTTGCTGGTACTTAGAGCATAGGCTGTCGCCCACTGTGGAGACCGAGATTGCGGCCCACCTGGAGCATTGTGCAGACTGCCGCCTGGTTCTGGATGCCGCTACCCACACCTTGGACCGCTATTTTGGCTCGTCACCGCTGTCTGAACCGAAGTCTGCCAGCCGCGCCGCGTAAGCAAACCTCATTGCACGAGTAAGTTAACTACCGGCTCAGAGTCCTAGGGACCCCATTCCTCAAAATAGGCCACGGTAAAATGCTCTCGCCGGTCGAGATCTTCTAGAAGTTTTTACTCGTCTGTAACAGAACGTGTAAGGATTACTGGCTCTAGTACCATTAGGACTGCGACTCCCCGATTCCTCTGAGCACCTATCTACAAGCAGGTGTTCGGGTTGACCATTTAGAGGCTCAGATCGCCCAAATGGCCGAAGGCATGCACTATTCACTGTAGAGGCGGGAGCGCACCGCCCAGGAGAAAACTTCCATGAGCGAATACCAGGAACCGGTGGTTCATACGGCTGGAACGCCGAGGTGGGTGGGCTTGGCAGTAGCACTTATCGCGGCTTTGTCATTGGTAGGGCTGGGAGTTGGCTGGAGCGCAATCAATCACGCCAACAGCCTTGAGCAGTCCACGCAGGCTTCGCTGAAGCAGACCAATGATGCCTTGGGGCAGCGGCTGTCCAGAGCGGAAGACCAGAACCAGCAACTGCAGAGCGATCTGAAAGTGGTGACTGGCAAGCTTAACGTGACACAAGCCGATTTGCTCTCGGCGCGCAAACAGACCAAGTCGGCCGTGGTGGCTTATGAAAAGAAGCTGAACGGTCTGCAGACTTCGGTAAACACGGAACTGGCCAGCAAGGCCAACAGCGATGATGTAAACAAGCTGAACGGCGACGTTAATGGCGTCAAGGGCGACCTGGACGCGACCAAGAACAGCATCCAGATGGCGCGCAGCGAAATGGGTACGCTCATCGCGCGTAACCACGACGAGATTGACCAGTTGCGCCGGATGGGCCAGCGCGAATATTTCGAATTTGCGCTGACGCGCAAGTCCGGCGCGCAAAAAGTCGGCAGCATCCAGGTGGAATTGAAAGACACCAACGTAAAGAAGAACCGCTACACCGTGAACGTGCTGGCGGACGACAAGAGCTTTGAAAAGAAAGATCGCTCCGTCAACGAGCCAATTTTCTTTTATACCGGCGGGAGCCGTGCGGCGCTGGAACTGGTGATCAACAAGGTTACCAAGACGGGCGCCACCGGTTACCTGAGCCTGCCGAAGTCGGCGGGCACGGCCAGCGCTAGCAACACGGCCGCCAGCCGCTAACGCGTAACCAGTCATTTTATAACACCAGGCCGCCAGAGCCGGATGCTGGTCACCAGGGAGGACCCGCAAGGGTCCTCCTTTTTTTATGTTTGTAAGGCTTGAACATCGCGAAACAGCTCTGCCATGCGGTACAAGCCCGCGCGTGTTTTGTGCCGCGCGATGTTTCCGCTACGATGTAACTCTGCCATGACGACCACGTTAATTCACGCTGGATGGGCGCTAACCCCCACCGGCAAAATCACCAATGCGGGCATTTTGATTCGCGACGGCGTTATTGAAGCCGTCGGCCTGCGCGAAGGAATGAGTCTGCCGGCGGACGCCACGGAGATTGCGGCGAAAGACAAGGCGGCCATTCCAGGATTCGTGGACGTGCACATTCACGGCGCAGGCGGCCGCGACGTGATGGAGGCCACCCCCGAGGCCATGGCTACAGTAACGAAGACGGTGGCGAAGCACGGCACTACCTCCATGGTAGCCACCACCGTGACCGCCAGCGCCGACGACATCTGCCGCAGCAGCGAAGGCATCGCGAAGTATATCGCCACGCAACGCGAGACCCATGAGCCACGCGCGGAAGTTCTGGGCATACATTTCGAGGGACCGTTCCTGAGCGAGGTGCGTCGCGGCGTGCATCCGGCGGAATGGCTGCGGCTGCCTTCGGCGGAATTGCTGGAACGATTTGTCACCGCCGCGGGAGGCAACGCGCGCATCCTGACGCTTGCTCCCGAATTGCTGGGCGCCATGCCATGCATTGACGCGGCCATAAAAGCCGGGCTGGTGGTGGGCATTGGCCATACTGACGCCACTTATGAGCAGGCGCGCGCGGCGATTGCGCATGGCGCGCATCATGCGGTGCACGTCTATAACGCTATGCGGCCATTTTCGCACCGTGACAGCGGAGTTATCGGCGCGATCCTCACCACTCCCAACGTGACCGCCGAATTGATTGCCGACGGCGTACACGTGGAAGAAGCGGCGATGCGGTTGCTGCTGCAGGCCAAGAGCGCCGATTGCGTGATCCTGGTGAGCGACGGAATTTCCGCCACCGGAATGCCCGACGGGACGTACATGCTGGGGCAATTTGAAGTGGTATTGAGCGGCGGGGTGTGCCGAAACTCCGAGGGAAGACTTGCGGGCAGCACGCTGACGCTGGATCGCGCGCTGCGAAATGTAGTCGCGCTGGGCAAATCGTTCGAAGAGACCACCCGCATGCTGACGTTGAATCCCGCCGGGCTGCTGGGTGTGGAGTTCAAAAAAGGCGCGTTGCGCGTAGGCGCCGACGCCGATGTTTTGTTAATGGATGACGCAATGCAACTCGCGGGCGTGTGGGTGCGGGGCGTCGCCGTGAATTAGCAATTCGGGGCGTGATCAGGATTTATTGAGAGGGATGTTCAATTCAGTGGCCAGCTGAATAGGATTAAACGGGCTGCAGGCGAAAAAGCGCTCGCCAACCTGCAATGTAGGTACTTTTCTTTTGCCGTGGTTTGCTCGCATCACGATTTCTTCCCCGGCTTCGTCTTCCTCGATGTTCACTTCTTTAAACTCCACCCCACGCTCTTTGAGAAATGATTTAGCGCGCCGGCAATCGGGACACCAGGCGGTGGAATACATGGTGATAGCTTCCATTGAAATTATTTTCCTTTTGGGAGGGAGGCCTGGGGGCCCGTTCGTTACACAACCATTTTAGCGTAAAGGGCGCGCTAGGTGGTGCGGCTGTGCACTCTGCGGCGCACGGTGCCAACTTGGATGCGCACCAGCGCGCGCTGCAACGCCACCGTGGCGCGATCCCAATCCACATCGGCATCCGTGGACTTCAGGCGCTTTTCCGCGCGCTCCAGCGCTTGCTTGGCGCGATCCACATCAATTTCTTCGGGCCTTTCCGCGGTTTCGGCCAGAACGGTAACGCGCTCGGGCAAAACTTCCGCGAAGCCGCTCAGTACCGCAAACACCACCGGTTCGGCGCCACTCGCGGAGCGATAACTCAATTCACCGTTACCAAGTTCCGTGATCAGCGGCGCGTGCCCCGGCAAAATTCCCAGTTCGCCGCTGGCGCCGGGAAGCTGCACGCTGGCAACTTTCTCCCGCAGCAGTTGCCGCTGCGGCGTGACGATGACGAGCTCGATGGCTTCGGGAAGCATTTCTTAAATTTTATTCCTGACCATTAGATGAATTATTTCAACTACGCGTTGGCCTTCATCGTTTCGGCCTTCTTCAAAGCCTCTTCGATGGTGCCCACCATGTAAAACGCCTGCTCGGGAACCTCGTCGTACTTGCCTTCCACGATTTCCTTGAAGCTGCGCACGGTGTCTTCGATCTTGACGTATTTGCCTTCCAGGCCGGTGAACTGCGCGGCCACGAACATGGGCTGCGACAGGAATTTTTCGATTTTGCGGGCGCGCGCCACGGTGCGCTTGTCGTCGTCGGAAAGCTCTTCGATGCCGAGAATCGCGATGATGTCCTGCAGATCCTTGTAGCGCTGCAAGATCGATTTCACGCCGCGGGCGACGGAGTAGTGCTCCTGTCCGACGATGCGAGGATCGAGAATGCGCGAGAAGCTGGCCAGCGGATCAACGGCGGGATAAATTCCGCGCTCGACAATCTGGCGGCTGAGGTTGGTGGTGGCGTCCAGGTGCGCAAAGGTTGCGGCCGGGGCCGGATCGGTGTAGTCGTCAGCGGGCACATAGATAGCCTGCACCGAGGTGATCGAACCGTTTTTCGTGGAAGTGATGCGTTCCTGCAGCTCGCCGATTTCGGTGTTGAGGTTCGGCTGATAACCGACCGCGGAAGGCATGCGGCCGAGCAGCGCGGAAACTTCCGCGCCGGCCTGCACGAAACGGAAAATGTTATCAATGAAGAGCAACACGTCCAGGTGCTCTTCATCGCGGAAATATTCGGCGACCGTCAGCCCGGTCAGCCCCACGCGCAAGCGCGATCCGGGTGGCTCCGTCATTTGCCCGTAAATAAGTGCGGCGCGCGATTTCTCGGTGTTGCCCGGAACGATGACGCCGGACTCCGACATTTCCAGCCACAAGTCGTTGCCTTCGCGGGTGCGCTCGCCAACTCCGGCAAAAACAGAAAGACCGCCGTGCTGCATGGCCACGTTGTGAATCAACTCCAGAATCAAAACTGTTTTGCCTACGCCGGCGCCGCCGAAGAGGCCGATCTTTCCGCCCTTGACGTAAGGCTCCATCAGATCCACAACCTTGATGCCGGTCTCAAACATTTCCAGGCCGGTGGACTGATCTTCCAGTGGAGGCGCCGGGCGATGAATCGGATAGTGCGTGGGGCTTTCGATGGGGCCGAGCTGGTCCACCGGCTTGCCCAGCACGTTCATCACGCGGCCAAGAGTGGCGCGGCCGACGGGCACGGTGATGCCCTTTCCCAGATCTTCCGCGGCCATGCCGCGTACCATTCCTTCGACCGCTTCCATCGCGACCGCGCGCACGCGACCTTCACCCAGATGCTGCTGCACTTCAGCGGTAACGTCCAGCGGCTCGGGAATGTTGAATCCTTTGCTGGTGATGCGCACCGCGTTGTAAATCGCAGGCAAGTGCCCGGCTTCGAACTGAATATCGAGGACGGGTCCGATGACCTGCACCACTCGTCCCATGCGTTTATCCGCCATGCTTTCTCCTAGGCGCCGTAAGAGGCGCCGCTGACAATTTCAATAATTTCTTTGGTGATGGCCGCCTGGCGCACTTTGTTCATGTGCAGCGTCAAGGCTTCGATGACGTCATTCGCGTTGTTGGTGGCCGCTTCCATGGCCGTCATGCGCGCGGCGTGTTCAGCCGCGGAAGATTCCAGCATGGCGCGCAAGATTTGCGTTTCCACGTAGCGCGGCAGCAATTTTGCCAGGATTTGTTCCTCGGGCTGCTCGTAGATGTAATCAATGGGCGTTTCTTGGGAGGCGCCAGTCTTTTTTGCCTCGTGGCCGTCGTGTCCGGCGCGATCAGCGGCAGATTCGTTTTCTTCGTCGCGAATGGATTCAACCGGCAAGAGTTTTTCTACCGCCAGCGTGGGGGTCATCACCGTTTTGAATTCGCTGAAAACGATGTACACCGAATCAATCTCTTCCTTGACGTAAAGCTCGGCGACCAGGTTAGCGATTTCGCGCGCGGTCTTGAAATCCACGCGCGCGAGTACGTTTACGTACTCGGCGGCGAAGGTAAAACCGGCGCGGCGCAAGGAATCGCGCCCTTTTTTGCCTACCGGAATGGTGGTGATCTTTTTGCCCGGACGTGCGCGGAAAAACTCGTGCGCCTTGCGCAGCACGTTGCTGTTGAACGCGCCGGCCAGGCCGCGCTCTCCGGTGAGCACGATCACCAGAATATTATTTTCCGGGCGCACCGCCAGCAACGGATGCTCCGGGGATTCGATGCGGGCCATAGTGGAGCGTAATACGCGGGCCAGCTCTACCGCGTAGGGCCGGGCCGCCAGCGCGGCTTCCTGCGCGCGACGCAACCGCGCCGCGGCGACAAACTTCATCGCGCGGGTTATCTGCTGGGTGTTTTTCACCGAGCGGATGCGGCGCCGGAAATCGAGTAGTGTGGGCATTTTTTACGGTTGATGCGTTTGTTCCCGGGAAACTATTTCGCTACCGGAGTTTCTTCTTTCTTCGCGGAAGGATCTTCCGGCTTGGCTGCAGGGGAATCCGCTTTCGCGGCGCTGCCGTCCGGACTTTTCGCAGTCGCCGCCGCGGCCTTGGCCGCAACATCGCCGGAGTTGGCTTCCACGTCGGCGTTAAATCGCTCCTTGAAGGAGTCCACAGCTTTCTTGATTTCACCCTTGATGGTGTCGTCCAACGCTTTTTTATCGGCGATGGATTTGAGAATTCCGGAATTGTTGGTCTCCAGGAAAGCGATGAATTCGCGTTCGAAGCGGCGCACCGCCGGGACGGGGATGCTGTCGAGCGCGCCGCTGGTGGCGACGAACAAGCTGAGCACCTGTTTTTCCACAGTGAACGGCGCGTACTGATCCTGCTTCAGAATTTCCGTGAGGCGCTGCCCGCGTCCCAACTGCGCTTGCGTGGCCTTATCGAGCTGATCGGCGCCGAACTGCGCGAACGCCGCGAGATCGCGATACTGCGCCATATCCAGCCGCAGCGAGCCGGCCACCTGGCGCATGGCTTTGATCTGCGCGTTTCCGCCGACGCGGCTGACGGAAATACCTACGTTAATGGCGGGGCGAATGCCGGCGTTGAACAGGTCAGCTTCCAGATAAATCTGTCCGTCGGTGATGGAAATGACGTTGGTCGGAATGTAGGCGGAAACGTCGCCCGCCTGCGTTTCGATTACCGGCAGCGCGGTGAGCGAGCCGGCGCCGAGTTTATCGTTCAGTTTCGCGGCGCGTTCCAGCAAGCGGGAGTGGAGATAAAACACGTCGCCAGGAAATGCTTCGCGTCCCGGCGGACGGCGCAGCAGCAACGAAATTTCGCGGTACGCTTGCGCGTGTTTCGAAAGATCATCGTAAAAAGTTACCGCGTGGCGCTTGGTGTCGCGAAAATATTCGCCCATGGCACACGCGGCGTACGGCGCGATGTACTGCAGCGATGCGGGTTCGGAGGCGGTGGAGGCCACCACGATGGTGTAGTCCATCGCGCCGGCATCCGTCAGGGTTTTTACCACCTGCGCGATGGTGGAGCGTTTTTGCCCGATGCCGCAGTAAATGCAAATTACGTCGCCACCTTTTTGATTGATGATGGTGTCGAGAATGACGGCAGTTTTACCGGTCTGGCGGTCGCCGATAATTAATTCCCGCTGGCCACGGCCGATGGGGATCATGGCGTCAATCGCTTTGATACCGGTTTGCAAGGGCTCGCGCACCGGCTGGCGATCCAGCACGCCGGGCGCGATGCGCTCGAGCGCGTTGCGCTGTTTCGATTCGATGGGGCCCTTGCCGTCGAGCGGCTCGCCAATGGGATTAACCACGCGCCCAATCATGGCCTCGCCCACGGGCACGGACATGATGGTGTTGGTGCGCTTGACGACGTCGCCTTCCTGCAGGTCGCTCGATTCGCCGAGGAGCACAACGCCGACCTGGTCCTGTTCCAGGTTCAGCGCGATACCAAAAATATTATGAGGAAACGCCAGCATCTCGCCGGCCATAACCTTTTCCAGGCCGTGCACGCGCGCGATGCCGTCACCCACGCTGATGACCGAGCCGACTTCGTCAACGCTGACGGTCTGTTCGTAATTTTCAATCTGCTCGCGCAGAATCTTGCTGATTTCATCCGCCTTGATATTGGCCATTAATGCTCCTGATCGCGTTTGAACCGCGCCCAACTTTATCGTGGCGAGTCCAAGTCTTTGCCGATGCTGCGTGGCGCTTTATTTTCAGCCCGCGGCAGTTGCGTGCCGCAAAGGCCTCCCCAAAATCATTCCTGCGATAGCCGAGCGCGCATTTCCGTCAAGCGGCTGCGCAACGAACCGTCGTAGATAGTATCTCCAACACGAGCAACGGCCCCGCCCAAAAGCGTGGCGTCCAAAGAAAACTTCGGCTCGATCTTTTTGCCGGTAAGGCGGCTAAGCGTCTTGGCTAACTCCGTTTTTTGCGCCTCGCTCAACTCCACCGCGGAGGACACTTCCGCTTCGGCAATGCCCTGGCGCTGGCGAACGACACTTTGCACCGCTTCGACAATTTCCGGCAGCATCGGCGAGCGTTGGTGATCGGTGATCACAAACAGAAAATTGCGCACGATTTTTCCGGCGCCCTGGCGCGCCATGATTTTTTCAATCACGCCATGCTTGTCTTTGGTGTTCACCGCCGGGCTGCCCAGAAAATTGCGCAGCTCCGGGGATTCCCCATAAGCCGCGGCAAAGTCCGCGAGTTGCCGCACGGAAGTCTGCGGCGCGCCCTGGCCGATGGCGATGTCCGCGAAAGCGTTGGCGTACTGCAGGCTGGCGGAATTCAATTGGGCCTTCTGTCGAGGGTTTTGACGAAATTATTGATCAGCGATTCCTGCGCGGCGGGCGTCAACTGGCTGGCCAGCAGCGATTCCGCCCCGTCTACCGCCAGGTTGGCGGCGAGAGCTTTCAGCTCCAGGCGCGCCGCGCGCTCGGTAGCATCCACTTCGGCGTTCGCGCCGGCATCAATCTTTTGCTCATCGGTGCGGGTCAGGTCGCGGATGCGCTGGCCTTCGGCAGTGGATTCACGTTGGGCGGCGGCGCGCAACTCAGCTACTTCTTTTTCCAGATTTTGCAGTTTGGTTTCGGCTTCGCGGAGCTGCTCATCGGCCAGCTTTTTCGCTTCGGTGCTTTTCTGGATGGCTGAGCTGATGATATCGGCGCGGCGGCTGAAAAATGCCGGCCCACTCTTCAGGCAGATCCAGACAATGACTCCCGCGACGATGGCAAAGTTAATCCACTTAAAAAGATTTTCCGCGGATTGTTGCGAGGTGTTGGCAGCTTCTTCCCCATGCGCAGTGACCGCGAAGACCAGCATGGCCAGCAATCCAGAGGATATGATTTTCATCCAAAACTTTGCCGCTCCAGCGAATCTTGAGGTCATGCGGTCTCTCTTGGCGGCGCGCCGGGCGGACGCGTGGATTGAAGAACGCGGCGCGCGACCACCGCCGCAAGCGTGGTGACGCTGGCTTCCAGTTCGCCCTTCGCAGCTTTCGTTTCCGTGGCGATGCGCTCTTTAGCGGCGCTGACAACGCTGGCGGCCCTGGCGCGAGCGTCTTTCAACTGGGCGGCGCGCTCGTCGAGCAGCTTTTTGCGCGCCGCTTCCTGCTCGACGTACACCTCGCCGCGAGCCTGTTTCAGCGCGTCCTGATACTGCTTGGTTTTTTCGGCGGCGCCAGCCTGCGCGGCTTCCGCGGCTTTTTGCGCACCGATAGTGCGGGCTTCGCGTTCAGCGATTACGCTCAATAATGGCTTGAAAAACAGGACTCTCAGGACTGCATAGAACACCAGCAGTATCAGGACAATAGGCACAACTTGAAAGAACAGTTCTCTCATGGGTGAGAATTAAACGGCATCGAATGGTGTCGCCTGAACCCCAGGTTGGCAGCCACGCCGTTTCCCGACCCGGGAGGGGATCACGGTGGGCTAAGTGGTGCCGACTCGAATAATAATTTATATCATCCGTGCTAGCGTGCGTCAATGCGGGTCGCTGGCAGAACGATTCACGCACGGCCAGCGAGCAACCAAGATTTAGGCCGTTGGTGCATACGCAAGGGATGGGTTCGCGTGGCGGGCCGCCAGCCTGCGGCCTATCCGAATCAACGGTTTCTCTATCGCAATATGCAGGACATAAGCGAGTAGTACGGAACTGAGGACTGTCAATACGAACGACGGGATAACCCGGCCATGCAAAGCGCGCTCCGCAAAGTTGAGGCATAAGTGGTGAATCAGGTAGATGCCGTACGATATTTTTCCGATGAATACCAGCGGACGCGATTTCAAAACCCGGTTTACGTATGTCGGGACTACCAGCACAAACGCCAGCCAACAAGTAACTAGGATGGAATAGACGAACTTGCTGACATGGCTGTCCCAACGGGGCATTACCAACACCTGAAAAAGAAGTAGCGCCGCAGACGTGAAATACGCGATCACCGGCCCGGCAGCGGCAATGACTTTGCGCAGCCGCAGGTCGCGAAAAGCAAACGCTAACGCGCAGCCCGCGAGTATAGAACCGTAGGGAGCCACGAAAGAGCCCAAAAATGGCGCCACCAACGCCAATCCGCACGCGATCCACAGCCGCAACTGACGCGTCCCCCGGAGCACCGAGAACGCGATGATGGGCCAAAACAGGTAAAATTTCTCTTCAATTCCCAGAGACCAGCTGTGGCCGAATGTAGAAAGTGTCCCGCGGAAGAACGGCACCTCCTGAAAATAGGTAAGGTAGTAACCCATGTTGTGGAGCATTAGCGGACGCTTGTCAGGGGACATTCCCAGGCCAAAAATCAGAATGCAATAAAGAGCCAAAACCACGTAGTACAGCGGGAAGATGCGGAAGGTTCGGCGAATATAAAAGCCGGCGAACGACAGCTTTCCGGTTTCTGCTTCTTCCTGAATCGCTAGCGAAGTAATCAGATAACCGCTCAGCACGAAGAAAACGTATACCCCTAGCCCGCCGACTGCGGCGTCCCAGAAGTGGGTGTTCATGTGCGCGGTTATTACCAGCAACACCGAGATCGCACGAATACCGTCAAGTTCAGGAACATAATGCGACATTAGGATGACTCGCGGTAATTCCAGACAAGGGGACAGGAACAACGAACAGCAAGGGCGATAACGGGCAACTATAGGTCATATTTGCAACAAGGGCCTCAGGATACTCATGTATATAGCGGTCTAAGACTAGGTAGGGACAATGGTATTCGCCGGCTACGCGAGGTAACTGGCCAGGCGGAGATTCCAGCAAACTTGTTACCACGCCGTCTATAACAAAAATGTTGACGACCTTCTGTAGGAGTTACGTCGCTTAGTAGGCACGGCTAGTGCATATCTGTCGCTTGAGATAGATTCATCAGTGGAGGATTACATGAACATTCTGGCGGCTCTGAAGCGGGAAGAGCGCAAGCTCGAGAAAGAACTGGGAAAATTGAACCATAGATTGGATGGTGTGCGCGCCGCGGGCAAAGCCCTGGGCCGTTCGACCGGCCGGGAACTGACGAGCATCAAGAAGCGAGTATTGTCCGAGGCTGGCCGGGCGGCCATCGCCAAAGCGGCCAAGAAGCGCTGGGCGAAGATTCGCTCGGAAGCGAAAAAAGCGGTCAGCTGATCGCACCATCCGGCTGCGTAGCTCGAGCTGTTGCGTCCGCCTCGAACTCCTCTACAAGTTTGCCAAATAATTATCGAGCGCCGGACAGCCAGGCGTTGAGCGCAGTGGCGCGTGGCAAGAGCGCCAGGGCGCCAAGCTTGCGGAACGTCGCGGCACGCTGGCGGTAGCCGTGCTCCCCCGGCGCGATGATGGCCATGAAGGGAACACCCGCATCGCGCGCGGCCAAAGCGTCATCAATGTTGTCGCCGAGGTACAGCGCGGTGGCGGGATCGCGGCCAGCCAGAATTTTGTGCAGGCCTTCGGGGTGCGGCTTGATGTGCGCCACATCGTCCATGGTGACGACGGTGCGGAAGTGGTGCACAGCGGGCCAGCGATCGAAGGTGAAGGAAAATTCGCGGCGGTTGCGCCCGGTGAAAAGATTCAACTCGTAACGGCTGGCCCAGGCAGAAATTTGTTTGGGCGTAACAATTAATTTCTCGTTGCGAATGTTGCCGGGTTTCTTCGCAGTGCCCCAGTAAAAATTATTGAAAGCGGTTTGCGCCTGCTGATAGGTGACGGCGGTGCCCAGCGAGGTGACCCAGTCGGCGGTCATGCGCCAGTCATCGTTGTAGCCGGGCTTGGCTTTCCAGCGATGCAGCTCGGCGTAGGTGACCCGCCGCCCGCTGAGGTGTCGAACGGTGTCGAGAGCGGAGCGCCAGTACGTCCCGCGTACGTCCACCAGGACGCCGTCTACATCGAAAATTAAAATCTCCGGTTGTCTCGCTAGGGCTTTGGGGGTCTTGGGCCGTTTCGTAAGCATGCAAAAAATAAGAATACCATCTTCGCGATTGCCATTGGCCGCAAGTAAGTTTGAGTAAGTCTTGACCACCGCTACGGTTTCGGATTAGCTGAGAGCATGCGAGCCTGGCGAGTTCTCGGTGTGGTAGTGGTGCTGGCCTTAGCTCTACTGGGCTGGTGGGCGTGGCGCGCAAAACGGTCCGCGGCACCGCCATCCTTTACCGACGCTCCGCCGGTGGCCGTGACTTCCGGCGATGCGCCCGACACGCGCGCTTCCGCAAACGCTCCCACGAACATCTACGCCCACAATCTGATGCTGCGCAAAGGTTCCACCGGTTTTCGCGTTTACGTCCGCTGGCTGCGGGGACAAATGGCGCGAACCTCACGAAATGTGAATCCCTCCTTCGATGAACCGGAATCGTTTTTTATTGATGTGAAGACCGGAGTCATTCACACCAACGTGGGCGATCTGGCTAATTTTCTGAATGCCGGCATCACCGATTCCCCATTGAAAAACATCAAGCTTTCCGGGGATGGCGACCAATTGAAAATTACCGGTACGCTGCACAAAGTGATCCCCATGCCCATCGAAGTGCTGGCCACTTTGGGCGTGGCGCCCGACAATCGCATGCGGATTCACGTGACGAAAATAAACGTGCTCAAAATTCCGTTCAAAAAACTGCTGGGCGGATTTAATGTGACGGTCGCCAGCCTGTTCCGCTCCACCAATCTTCCCGGCGTCGAAGTCCGGGAAAACGATATTTTCCTGGATACCGGAAAAGCCGTGCCGCCACCGCACATTCGCGGGCAGCTCACCAGCGTGCGCATAATCAATCCGGATTTTCAGCAGATTTACGGCAACGCGCAGGAAGATGTCACCCGCACCGAGCAATGGCGAAACTATATCCAGCTGAAAGGCGGCACGCTGGACTTCGGCAAGCTCACCATGCGCCACGTGGACCTGATGATGGTAGACCTCTCCAACAACGCGTGGTTCGACCTGGACCTGACCAACTACCAGGATCAACTGGTGAACGGCTACACGCGCATGACTCCCGAGGCGGGGTTACAGATTTTCATGCCCAGCCTGGATCAGATTCCCGCCGACAAGAAAAATCACAGCATCAGCATGGAATGGCTGAAGCATCGCAATATGCCTCCGCCGTCGGACATCACCTCGCGCTAACCTCTGCCAATCCTCGCAGCACCGCCATATGTGATGGTCGTCGCGCGCGCATTTGCCGCCGCTCGAACCGCCTTGTTACACTGTCTTAGGGAAGCAGGCCGCGTTTTCCACCAACCGCAATAATTTTTCTGATTATCTGGGGCACCGCGGCACAGCGCGCCAAGAGCAGCGCGCGAGGAGAGCAGCATGGCTGGATTTGCTGGAGTGGATTACATTGACTTCGATTCGCAGCTGAATGATGAAGAAAAACTGGTGCGCCAGACCGCGCGACAGTTCGTGGACAACGAAGTCATCCCCATTATTGAAAAGTGCAGCCGCGAGGGCACCTTTCCCAAGCACCTGGTGCCGCAACTGGGGGAGTTGGGATTTTTTGGCGCGAACCTGCACGGCTACGGCTGCGCCGGAATGTCCAATGTGGGCTACGGATTGGTTACACAGGAATTGGAACGCGGCGACTCTGGGCTGCGCAGCTTTATTTCCGTGCAAAGCGCGCTGGTGATGTATCCGATCTACACCTATGGATCGGATGCGCAGAAAGATAAATGGCTGCCACTGTTGCAGCAAGGCAAAGCCATCGGCTGTTTTGGTCTAACCGAACCACAGTTTGGTTCGAATCCGGGCGGCATGCTCACGCGCGCGGTGAAAAAAGGCAGCAGCTACATCTTGAACGGCGAAAAAATGTGGATCACCAGCGGTTCCATCGCGGACGTGGCGGTGGTCTGGGCCAAATGCGAGGACGAAAGAATTCGCGGATTCCTGGTGGAGAAAGACCGGCCGGGATTCAAGACCTACGACGTCCATGGCAAATGGTCGCTGCGCGCTTCGGTTACCTCGGGCCTGGCCTTCACCGACTGCGAAATCCCGGAAGAAAATTTGTTGCCCAAAGTCAGCGGACTGAAAGGCCCTCTGGGCTGCCTGAACCAGGCGCGCTACGGAATCGGCTGGGGCGCGCTGGGCGCGGCCATGGCCTGTTACGACACCGCATTGCAATACGCAAAGACGCGCAAGCAATTCGCGGGTAAGCCCATCGCTTCGCATCAACTGGTGCAGGAAAAACTGGCGTGGATGATTACGGAAATTGTGAAGGGCCAACTACTGGCGCTGCACGTGGGCAGGCTGAAAGATAACGGCAAGGTGGATGCCGCGCACATCTCCATGCTGAAGATGAACAACGTGGCCATCGCGCTGGAGACCGCGCGCAAGGCTCGCGATATTCTGGGCGCCAACGGCATCGTGGACGACTATCCCATCATGCGCCACATGAATAATCTGGAAAGCGTGTCCACCTATGAAGGCACGAACGACATTCACAAACTGGTGATCGGAGAACGCATCACCGGCATCGCCGCGTTTATGTAGAAAGTTTGCGGCCGCGCGTGTCGCAAGCTGTACCAGTTCTGTTATAGCGACTCCCGTTCACCGTCGTGGTCGACTGTAGCCCGCCGTTGCCCTATCATTAGCCTCCGTCCGCGTACCTCCTGGACCAACCGGAGACCCCATCCATGGAAGCTCAACTGAGTCTCGAATTCCTGCGCGTGGTGGAAACCGCCGCTATCGCCGCCGCGCGCACTATGGGCTTTGGCGACGGCCACAAAGCCGACGAAATCACTGTGGAAGCCATGCGTAAGACTATGGACACCGTGCAGATGGACGGCACCATCGTCATCGGTGAAGGCGAACGCGATGCAGCGCCCATGCTGTACATCGGCGAAAAAGTCGGGCTGGCGACGCACGCGCCGAAAGCGCTGTTTCCCCAGGTGGATATTGCGGTGGATCCGCTCGAAGGCACCAATCTCTGCGCCACCGGCGCGCCTAACGCGATTGTGGTGCTGGCCGCCAGCGAGCGTGGCGGCTTGCTGCATGCGCCGGACCTGTACATGGAAAAAATTGTCGTGGGGCCGTCGTGCAAAGGCGCGGTGGACCTGGATGCGCCGGTGGCCGTCAACTTGAAGGCCATCGCGCAACGCCTGGAGCGCGATGTCGAAGACCTGGTGGTGATCGTGCTGGACCGGCCGCGGCACGAAAAACTCATCGCGGATATCCGCGCCGCCGGCGCGCGCATCCGTTTAATTGGCGACGGCGACCTGTCCGCCGGAATTTCAGCAGCAGTTGTCGGCACCGGCGTTCACGCGGTGATGGGCACGGGCGGCGCGCCGGAAGGCGTGCTTACTGCGGCGGCCTTGCGCTGTTTGAATGGAGAAATTGTCGCTCGGCTGGTGGTCACCAAGCCGGAGCATGCCGAACGGCTGGCCAAGATGGGCGTGAAAGACCCCAAGAGAATTTACGGCACCGAGGATCTCGCTCCCGGAAAAAAGATGATTTTTGCGTGTACCGGGGTCACTGACGGCAACCTGCTGCGCGGCGTGCGCTTTTTCGGCGAAGGCGTGCGCACGCAATCCATGATTCTTACGCTGGATGATCGCCAGGTCCGCTTCGTGGATTCCGTTCATCTCGAGAAGCGCTCGGATATTAAAGTGCGTTTTAACTA
>JBBRPU010000032.1:0-18499 GCA_038227545.1 Candidatus Acidiferrales bacterium | reverse complement strand
GCCAAAAAATTTCAGTACCCAAGCTTCCTGCCGATTAATCGTGCGATCTTAATGCAAGCCATAGTGGCAGCGCTCTGCTATCGACGAATCCTTCGAATAGCCTATGCGTTCGAATCTGTCGCGTGTTCGCATGGCAAACGTTTCCACGTGAAACCAAATTTCACCGTGCCACATGAAACCGAAGGTCATTCAAATGTTTTTGAATTCAGTGAATCGTCGGCGCGCGTCCTTGCTCCATTGTCAAACCGCCGACATTTTGTTCAATTGCCGACATGCCGACATCCGCGTTTGAACGCTCACGCACACCGGCTCGTTTCAACCACACCGCACGGCACCATGGAATAAAGGCCATCTGGTTTAATTCGAATAACGGCCCGCATCTTTTGTTCGAGAGGGGTTGTCAAATGCTCAACCGCGGACGCCGCTAGACTTGCAACGTCATTTCGAGTTGTTCAACTTGGCGTATTCGGCTTTCGCGGCCAGCAGGACCGGAACATCAGGGTCCGCGTCTTTCCAAAGCGCAAAAAAATCCTGATAAGCGCCGCGGGCTTTGGCGGTGTCGCCCTGCTGCGCATAAGCCCGGCCAAGACCAAGTTGGCTCAGCGGGATCAATACATTCATCGCGTTCAGTCCGCGATGATCAAGCACCTTCTGGAATTCTGCAGCCGACTTGTTTCCGTCGCGCAGTTGTAGATATGCCAAGCCGCGCGTGTATATCACCCAATATGTTCCATAGCTGGCCGGGTGGCCCAATTGGTATTTGCGTCCCGCTTCCAGTGCCGTGACCGCTTCCGCTGCCTTGTTGCGTTTCAGCAGATTCAAGGCCTGCACTGCCGGTATCACCGAATATTTTACCGTGGTATCCGCCGGATAATCTTTTTCCAATTGCGTGATCAGTTTCTGTGACTGCGCGCTGTCCTCAATCAGCGCGAAGGCCAATGCGGCGCTCGCCGACGGAAGAAAATTCCCCGCGATGCGGGAGACCCGGGTGGCCTTTTGGCGAGCGCTTTCCACGTATCCGTGGGCAGCGTCGCTGATCGCTTCACTGCCCAAAGTGTTGGTGGATGACTCCGTCAAGCCGAAGCGCTCGGCCGCGGCGATGGCTCGTTTATTGGTTTCGCGAGATTGTTTGATTTGTCCGCGCCCGTCCTCGTACTGAGCGGTGCGTTGCAGGCGAAGTGTTTCATCCGCGGTGCCGCTGCCCCATGCACTCTCACGCTGGATCGTTGCCTGGTCACCCTGAATGACGGCGATGGCGTACCGGCTCAAGTGCACGGCAACCCCATCACGTTTCTGGGACTCCGCAGCATCGGCGACCGCTTTTGCTTCTGCATAGCGGCCCAGGTAAAGGTAGCTGGCCATTTGGTTTTGATACGCGAATCCATCCTTCGAATCTACACGCACTGCCTGGGTGCCAGCGGCCAGCGCCTTTTCCTGCTCTCCCAGATTCTGGTACGCCAGAGACAAGTCGTCCCATGGAATATTTTGCCGCGGATACGTTTCCGTCCATCGCTGATACAACTCCGCCGCTTTCTCGTTGTCGCCGAGCACGATGTCGTAGTAATGGCCATCAATATAAAATTTTTCGACTTCGCTGGCGCGCTCGCGAAGTTCATAGGCTTTTTTCAGATAGTCGTTGGCTTTTTTCGCGTCTCCCAAATTGGAAAGCACTACGCCCAGAACGGCATTGGCGGTTGCGAAATTAGGATCCAGATCAATCGCGCGCTGGAGTGGCGCGACCGCCGGGCCGTCCTCGATGCGATTGTGGAAGGACTGGCCGAGGCTGTATTGCTTAAGGGCTTCCAGGGAAGAAGTGGTGGCCTGCTCCAGCGGCGTGGCGAACTGCTGCACGCTGGCAATGGACTCACCGAGCTTTCTGCGAAGTTCGGACGCCGCTTTGTCCAGAGATTTAAGAACTTGCTCCTTACCGGAAGCTTCCACCTGTTGCCGCGCCAGGGAATCGCCCGTCTGAGAATTCGTAGCGGATAGGGTTATCACGTAATTGCTGCCGAGGTTGGAGATGGATCCGGAAATGATGGCTTTGGCGTTTTCACGCTGGGAAATTTCGCGCGCCAGATCTTCCGTGATGCGTTCGTCGGGCTTGCGGCCCATGAAGCGGAGCGCGTCCTGGACTTTGGATTCGGGCAGGATATTCAGATACGGAGATTGTTCCAGCTGTACCGCCAGCGCTTGTTTCAAAGTGCCATCGAAGACTGCATCGCCGGTGGTGTTCACGAATTCGGACAGCACCACGGAATCTTTTTCGGTGAGAGCGCGCGCGTGGCGAGTGGAGAACATGAAAGCGGCTATGACGGCGGCAGCCAACAGGAGAGCTCCGCCAAGCCACGGCAACCACCGCCGGCTAGCCCCGCCAGGCGTGGCGGCCACCGAACTCATGGCTGCAGGAATCGCCGAAGCGGAGGATCTGGAGGGCGTGGCGTTCGATGAAGACGAAGCAGAAACCGCCGGCGAAGCAGCGGAGGGCGACGAGTCCGACGTGGGAATGTCTACCGCCGCGCTGGGATTCGATCCGGACTCAAGCTCGCGCTTGAGGCGCATCATGTCTGTGCGCATTTCCGCGGCTGACTGGTAACGAAGGTTGCGATCCTTATCCAAAGCCTTTTGCAGAATCGCGTCAAACTTTTCAGGAATTTCGGAATTCAGGCGCAGCGCGGGAACCGGCGCGCGATTCATGATGGCTTCAAAGATGACGCCGGAAGTCTCCCCGCGAAACGGCAACTGGCCGGTGGCCATTTCGTAGAGCACCACCCCGAAAGAGAAAAGATCGGTCCGGGCATCGAGTTCCTTGCCTCGAACCTGCTCCGGCGACATATACGCCACGGTGCCTAGAGAAGTGCCTGGGCTGGTGAGGTGGGTGGGCTCGGCGCCCATGGTGTCCATCGCGTCTTCCGGCGCGGCGGAACGTGCGGAGAAAGAAACTTTGGCGAGGCCGAAGTCCAGAATTTTTACGTGGCCGCGTTTGGTGACGAAGATATTGGCGGGCTTGATGTCGCGATGCACGATGCTTTGCGAATGGGCGGCGTCCAGACCTTCCGCGATTTGAATGGCGATGGCCAGTAAATCATCGGTATCCACGGGCTTTCCCGCAATACGATGTTTGAGGGTCACGCCGTCCAGAAATTCCATGGCAATGAAGCGTTTGCTGTCCTGCTCGCCGATCTCGTAGATGGTGCAAATGTTGGGATGGTTGAGCGCGGACGCGGCGCGCGCTTCACGGCGGAAACGCTCCAGCGCCTGGGGATCCTGGGCTAGATCGTCAGGCAGAAATTTCAGGGCTACGAAGCGGCCCAGATCCGCGTCTTCCGCCTTATACACCACGCCCATTCCACCGCCGCCGAGTTTTTCGACAACGCGGTAGTGCGAAATCGTCTGGCCGATGAAGGAGGAAGAGTCTGGCACTGCGCGCGTATCTTAAGTTGATTTCCCGCGGCAATCAAGCCAACGCGCAATCTTGCCGTCAAGTTCAGAAACACGATGAGTGCTCTATTTCCAAAAATAAATCAGCAGCCCGCCGGCGACGATGAGTGAGCACCCGGTCATAACCGGAAGCGTGGGAGCGGTGTGAAAAAATAGATAATTGGCGACTTGAAAGGCGATGATCAGAGTAGCTACATACAACCCGGTGATGGCTGCGAACTCCACCGGGGCCAGGTTGAGAGCGGTACCGTAAAGCGTAAGGAGTACCGACCCCAAGGCAAAAAAAGAAACCCGGGCCGGCATGGAATGGTGACGCAGAGCGATGCGAAGGATGGCGTCGCCAGAGGCTTCTAATATTGTTGCCGCCAGAACAAAGAGAAATATTTTCACTACGCGATGCTCTCAGTAAGAGCACCAAAGCCGCAAGATAAAACGTTGTTTGCCGCAACCGGCAATCGCCCGAAGCCTTGCGGGACGATGGGCCGGGATGCTACTTTTAGGCGGTATTTTGGGGACGCTGGCCTTGGCCGGCGAAGGTCTGGTGCGGCTGACGACCGCGCAGGACCGCTGCTGCTGACAGGTTCGCAAAAAGGGTTGTGACGCGCTCCATCTGGCCGAAGTGTGACGGATTGAGATGACAGGTCGCTCAATTCGTTGCGATTTGGCTGCCGTTAATGTGGATTGCAACTGTTGCTTCCGTTTGACAAGCTGAATACCAACCCGCATGTCAACTTCACTCAAAAATCCGGGCAGCACGCACGCGGCAGACGGCCAGATAGCCGGTGTGCGCGCCGGCGCGAGAATTAGCCCTCATGCGGATAAGGCCGTCACGTACTGGCGGGTGGAAGGTTCGCTTTTGGAGTTGGGAGCGCTGCGTCCGGTTTTATTTTTTACCTGGAATTCGCGGAGTTATGCGGAGCGCTGGGCGCGCCGCGCGGGCATGGCCGGGATGGCGCTGGTGCGTCCTTTTACATACGCGGCCAGCCGCACGTTTGCCACCCGATTTTTGCACACCCTGCTGCGCGGCGTCAGCCGCGACCGCCTGGACCTGCTGGGCGAAGAATACTTCCAATACGTTTTGAAGCCGCAGATGCGCCGCGAGGCAGTCGAGAAACTGGTGGAGGCCATTCGCGGCGGCGAACGGGTGGTCCTGGTAAGCCAACTGCTGGAACATATTTTGAAGCCGCTGGCGAAACATTTTGGAGTGGAATGCATCATCGCGAATCGCTTGGAGTTTCGCGATGGCATCGCCACGGGACGCCTGCTCGATCCAGTGGTGCGCCCGCGCGGGCCGCTGGCGTGGGTCGCGAGCGGGTCCACAGACGGGCGCATCACGCGCGAGAAATTGGTAAAGCAGCTGGGCTGGCAGGCCAATGCGGCGCTCCCACTTGCAGCGGAGCTCCGTAGTGAACGCCCAGCGGTGCCGATAGAGACCACTGGTCCTCGCGGAAGAGCGGTCTCGTTATTCGGTGAAAGTCCACGAGTGGAAAAATTGTCAGTGCGCGCCACCTTGGCGAATCGCAACATCATGCTCATTGGCGTGACTGGATTCATCGGCAAAGTGTGGCTGGTGGAGCTGCTCGAAAATATTCCGGACATCGGAAAAATTACCCTACTGATCCGGCGGAATCGCACCACTTCGGCGCAGCGGCGATTCGAGAAAATTGTGGAAGAGTCGCCCACCTTCGACACGCTGCAGGAACGCTACGGCCGCAACCTGGGCGCATTTCTGAAAGAAAAAGTTGAGGTAGTGGAAGGCGATGTGAGCGCGCCGGGGCTGGGACTGGACGAAGCCACACAGGCGCGGCTCACGAAGTCGCTGGACCTAATAGTGAATAGCGCGGGGCTCACGGATTTCAATCCGGACCTGCGGGATGCGCTGTCGTCGAACGTGGACTCCGCGGTGCATCTGCTGGAATTCATCCGCCGCTGCGAGCATGCCGGGCTGATGCATCTTTCCACCTGCTATGTGGTAGGCATGCGCGACGGCCGAGTGACCGAAGAACTGAAACCCAATTACAATCCGTCGGGCGATCCGGAATTCAACGTGGATCGCGAGATCGAATCGTTGCGCGACACCATTCGCAGCGTAGAAGAACGCGCCGAAGGCGTGGAGCTGATCAAAGCCCTTAAGCGGCAGGCGCTGGGCCGCGGCGTGGATGATTCAGTGGTGCCGGCGAAAGAACTTGACGGCGTGCTACGCCGCAACCGAATTCGCTGGGCGCGCAACCGACTGGTGCGCATCGGCATGCGGCGCGCGCAACATCTGGGCTGGCCAAATACGTATACGTTTACAAAAAGTCTGGGCGAATCGGTGCTGGCCACCCGCGGCAAAGACTTGCCGATTGCCATCGTGCGGCCGTCCATTGTGGAGAGTTCGGAACGCTCGCCATTTTCCGGATGGAACGAGGGCATCAATACATCCGGGCCACTGTCGTATCTGCTGGGAACAAATTTTCGCCAACTGCCCACGAATGCCCGCAAATGCCTGGACGTGATTCCCGTGGACATGGTTTGCCGCGGAATGAGCTTGATCGCGGCAGCGGTGATTGCGCGGCGCAACGCGCGCATGTATCAACTGGCGACTTCGGCGGTGAATCCCGTAAATATGGGACGCAGCATTGAGTTGACGGGCCTGGCGCACCGCAAGCATTACCGCATGGCGCAAAGCGTTGACAACTGGCTGAAGGTGAAATTCGAAACCATTCCGGTATCGAAGCAGCGCTACGAGCGCATGTCCATTCCCATGCAGAAAGCGGTGGTGTCGCGAATCAATCGCGTGGCCAGCGCGCTCCGAATGAAAAAGCCCCCGCTGGCCAAGGCGGAGCGCGACCTGAATCGAGCGGAGAAGTTGATCGAGCTGTACGAGCCCTTCATTCTCCACAACGATCACGTGTTTGAATGCGAGAACACCCGCATGCTGTCCGCGGCGCTTCCCGCGGAGGAACGGGAGCTGTTCGATTACCAGCCGGAAGCGATTGACTGGTGGGATTACTGGATCAACGTGCATATTCCGGCGCTGCGCCGGTGGTGCTATCCGTTGATGGAGGGCCGCCCGCTGGAAGCGCGCGCGCCGCGCGAACTCGACTGGACGGCGGCGCCCGATCCGTTATGGCGGTCTTCCTAACTCGATGGCACCCTCTCTGACATGGCAATCTTTCTAACGGGCTCGACCGGCTTCCTGGGCAGTTATCTGGTCGCCGGGCTGTGGCGCGAGCATCAGGATGCGCTGAATTTGCTGGTGCGCGCAAAGTCCGAGCAGGAAGCGCGCGCGCGCTTGTGGAAGTCGCTGCAACTCCACTTTGCATTTCCAGAATTTTCAGAATATTTGAATACCCGTGTGCGGATTTTTCGCGGCGACCTGACCCAGGAACGCTTCGGGCTCGCGGATGACGCCTACCAGGAGCTGGTAGACACCTCGGATTCGATCATTCATTGCGCAGCTTCGCTGAATCGCAAGTCCGAGCGGCAGTGTCTGAATGTAAATCTGCGCGGCGCGCTGGAAGTGCTGCAACTGGCGCGTCGCGCGCAAAACCGCAACGGGTTGCGACGCTATTCGCATGTCTCCACCGTGGCGGTGGCCGGGCGCCGGCAAAACGAAATCGTTACGGAAGATGCGTCTATTGATTGGGCGCGCTCGGACTACGATCCTTACGCGCGCACCAAAAAATTCGGCGAGCACATGGTGCATCAACTGCTGCCGGACGTGCCCACGACGATTTTTCGTCCCGCGATTGTGCTGGGCGACAGCCGCTGGCCGGCGACGACACAGTTCGACATGGCGCAGGCCTTCGATGTGCTGGCCAAGCTGCCGGTATTGCCGTTGCGGCCCGAAGATCGCATAGATATAGTTCCGGCAAATTATGTGGGCAAGGCCATCGTGAGCATTCATCAGAAAGCCGCGCCGGCATATAAGATTTACCATTTGTCGTCCGGCGCCGGTTCACAGACGTTTCGCGAATTGACGGACGCGCTGGCGGCCGCCAGCAGCGGAAATAAGCCGATGTATTGGCCGTGGCTGGGCGAGCCGTTTTCCGGAATGGTCGAGTGGGTGTCGAAACGTGGCGGAGCGACAGGCTACGGCGCATCGCTACTGAAAGTTTTCTGGCCGTATTTGAACTGGAACACGGTGTTCGATAATTCCAGAGTGATCGCCGAACTGGGCGGGGAAGCACCGGCAAAGTTTTCCACCTATGCGTATCCACTTTTGAAATTCAGCCGTGAAAACAAGTTCCACTATCCCGCGAAGCCGTGGCCGGCATCGGAAGCTTCCGCGGTTTCGGCGACCGCCGGGCAGGCGCACGCATGACAGATTTTATTTTAGTGGCCTGGGTGAGCGCGCTCATCGGATTGGCGCGGGTCAACTGGATGATGGGCGGCGGGGAGCGCTGGAAACCCGGCGAGCCGCTGCGACTGTTGTTCGCGGGCTACAACGGAACGCGCAACACCGGCAGCGATGTGCGCGTGTCGGAGATGCTGCGGCAGATCCGGCATGTGCTGGGCGCGAAAAACGTGGATTTCAGCGTGATGACGCAGGATTTCGGAAGGACCAAGGGATATTTCGAAGGCACCCGCCAGGTGCACCTGCCGGATATGTTTCCGCCGTTCCTGTACGGCGAGGTGCGGAAAAATCACGGGGTGATTGCCTGCGAAGGCTCGATGTTCAAGAGCAAATTCGCAAACGCCTTGACGACCATGATGATCGGTTCGCTGGGGATGGCCTCGGCGGAAAATAAATTGTCCATCGGCTATGGCGGGGAAGCCGGGCACATGGATCCGCTGATTCGCAAGATGTGCGCGCGCTACGTGGCAGATTCGCTGATCATCACGCGCAACACCGAATCGCAAACGTTGCTGAGTTCCCTGGGAATTCAGGCGGAGTTGGGCACGGATACCGCGTGGACCTTTGAGCCCCATCCGCAAAGTTACGCGCAAAAAGTGCTGTGCGAAGCCGGCTGGGACGGAAAAATGCCCATCCTGGTGATCTGCCCGATCCATCCGTTTGTGTGGCCGGTGAAAGCTTCCATTGCGAAATACGCGGCCCGCGTGACTACCGGCGCTTATAAGGATGCGCAGTATCGCACCGTTTATTTTCACGAGTCCGGCCGGGAAGTGGAGCGCAGGTTCACGCGCTATGTCGCCGGAATAACCAACGCCACCAGGGCGTTTTTACAACGGCACAAAGTTTTTCCGGTTCTGGTGGCCATGGAAAGGCTGGATGCGGTGGCGTGCCGGGAAATCGCACCGCAAATTCCTGGAATTCCAATTTTTACTTCCGACGATTACGACATGTTCCAGATGGTTTCCATCCTGCGGGCGAGCACCTACATGGTGTCATCGCGATACCACGGCATCGTGACGTGCATGCCGAGTCTGGTGGCGTCCGCCGGCGTGACCATGGATGAACGCATTCGCAACCTGATGCGCGAGCGCGGGCACGAACATCTTTTTCTGACCGTGGACGATCCCGAGCTGGAGCCGAAATTGCTGCACATCATGGAAACGCTGGTGACCGAGCGCGAAGCGGTGGCGGAAGGAATTGGCCGCACGGTGGTTCGCAATTTAAAGATGATGGCGCGCATGGGCGTTTTGTTAGAGGATGCCATGCGGCGACAGTACCCCGAATTTCCATTGCGAACGGGAGTGCTGTCCTGGGAAGACTATCTGCCACCTCTGGGTGAAAACCTGTCACAACTTGCGGAACGCTACGATACACAGGCCGCGGTGCTGGCAGCGAATAATTAATCAACGATGCCAAATTTCATAGAGTCCATTTTCACCCAACTGAAACGCGCGGGTGACCGCGTGGTGCTGCGCGAAGTGCAGGGTGAGGGATTTACTTCGGTGACCGGCAATGAATTGCTGGCGCTGGCGCAGCGCGGACGAGGGTACGTCAGAAGATTCGGGCTGACTCCCGGAGATCGCTGCGTGCTGCTGGGGCGAAATTCGATTGAGTGGATCGCCATAGATCTGGCGTTGATGGCGGAAGGCATTGTTGCGGTGCCGCTGTACGCGCGACAGGCGATCGGCGAACTTATCGGCATGATGAAAGATTGCCAGCCGAGCCTGCTGATCGTCGGCGAAGGCGACCTGGTAAAAGGCGTGGCGCGGGAGTGGAAAGACCGGCCGCACCGCGTTTCCACGGAAGAGATGCTGCGCATTTCTCCGGCGCGGGAAGCAGTGACGGACGGACCCAGCGCGAGAGCCGATCGCGATCTGGTGACGATCATCTACACCTCAGGCACGTCGGGTGAAGCGAAAGGCGTGTGCCTGAACGTCGAGAATGTCACCCACATGTTGAAGTGCACGACGGAGCGGCTGGATCAGTTGATGGGTGTGTCCAGAAATCCGGACCGCATATTTCATTACCTGCCATTTAATTTTGCGGGCTCGTGGATACTGCTGCTGTCGTGCCTGGCGCGCGAGAGTGTGCTGACGCTATCCACGGACCTGAACCGGCTGGCGGACGAGATTCGCGTGAGCTCTCCAAATTATTTTTTGAATGTGCCGACGCTGCTGGAACGCGTCAAGCGCGGGGTGCTCGAGGGAATCGCGAAGCGGCCGGCGCCCATTCGCATGTTGTTCGCCAGAGCGAAGCAAAGCTGGGAACGCGAGCGCGAGGGGCGCTTCGGGCGGCTGGATGGCATGGATGCATTTTGGCTGGCGCTGGGGCGGCAGCTGATTTTTGGAAAAATCAAGAAACGATTTGGCAATCATCTGCGCGCACTGATTTGCGGCTCGGCTCCTCTCGCGGTCGAGACGCAGGAATTTTTCATGATGCTGGGGATTCCGGTGCTGCAGGTGTACGGTTTGACGGAGACGACGGCCATCTGCACGATGGATAATCCGGCGGTGGCCCCGGAGCCAGGTTATGTGGGGCAGGCCATTCCGGGAATCGAGATGGACATCGCCGAGCACGACGAGATCGTGGTACGCGGGCCGCACATTTTTCCCGGCTACTGGAACCGTCCGGAGGACACCGCGCGGGTGATGAAAGATGGATGGTTTCATACCGGCGACCAGGGCGAGAAAAATAAACACGGAAATTGGCGGATCATCGGCCGGATAAAGAATCTGGTCATTTTGAATTCCGGGCACAATGTGGCGCCAGAGCCGATCGAAGAAAGAATTGTGCAGGTTTTGCGCGGCGCGCAACAGGTGGTGGTGGTGGGCAACGGGCGCGGATTTTTGTGCGCGTTAATCACCGGGGATGTAGCGGTGGGCAGTGTGCAAAAGGCGCTCGATACCGTCAATGCCGATCTGCCGCACTACCGGCAGGTGCGGAATTTCACCGTGCTGCCAAATATTTTTATGGCCGACGATGGCTTGCTGACGGCCAACGGAAAATTGCGCCGTGAAGCTATTGACCGGCGATTTTCTGCGGAAATTGCCGCGATGTACGGCGGGAGAGCGCATTGAAATCTTTCGCGGGAAAAGCGGTGCGGTGGGAATGGAAGGACGGTGTCGTGGAGCTGACGCTGGACCGTGAGCCGGCGAACGAGATTGGCACGCTGATGCTGGGCGAACTGGAAGCCTTCGTGCGCGCGTGCGAGGAAATGGCCGAAGAGATTTCCGTGTGCATCATCTCGAGCGCACAGAAGCACGGGTTTTCCGCGGGCGCGGATTTGCGGGAACTCTACGAAGGCGCAGCGGCGCTCGCAGGCGTGGAGCGAGTTGCGGAGGTACGCGGATTTCTAGAGCGGATTCATAAAGTGCTGAACGCCATTGATGCGGCGCCGTATGTGACCATCGCCGCGGTACACGGCATTTGCTTCGGCGGCGGGCTGGAGCTGGCGCTGGTGTGCGACATTATTGTGGCGGACAAGATGGCGCGGTTCGCGTTTCCGGAGCTGCGGCTGGGATTGATTCCGGGATTTGGCGGGATACCGCGATTGAAGCGGGACGTGGCCAATGCGTTCGTGCGCGATTTATTGTTGACGGGCCGCAGCGTGAACGCTACGCGGGCGCAAGCGGTGGGAATGGTCTCGCAGTTGGCGGCGGAAGGCGAGGCGCTGAATGTCGCGCGCTCAAACGCCGCGCAAATCAAAAAGTTTGACGGGTTTACGCGCGCGGCGGCCAAGAAGTTTCTGAAACCGATTCCGCATGACGAATTGCGCCGCGAGATTGATCTGTTTTGCGAATTGTTCACCCGTCCGACGGTGATGGCCGCTTTGAAAAAGTTTGTGGAATCCACGGACGCCATGCCGTATTTGCCGTAATCGGCAGCGGTGATAAATTGGAGTGGTGATGCGAACAGCAGAACAAACAACGCAGGAAGTGCTGGAGCTGGCGGCGACACATTTTCAGGTGGCGCCCGGCTCGCTGGCGGCGGACGACGATTTTTTCAAGAAGTTGGGAATCAATAGTCTCCAGGCACTGGAATTGCTATCACGGCTCGAAAATCATTTTGGCATCGAGCTGCCCGACTATGAAGTGCAGGGCGTAAGCGATTTCCGCACCCTGGCAGCGCGTATACAATCCCGCCTGTAATGCTGGATCTTTCCAAATACCAATCTATCGGAGCGGCTTTAAAGGATGCGGTGGAGGTTTTTGCGAACGAAGTCTGCCTGATCGAGGCGGATCGCGAGCGTGAAGATCACCGTCTGACGTATCGCCAGTTTCGCGATGCGGCGACGCCGGTGGCGAAGGCGCTGCAGGATTCGGGCTTTGCTACCGGCGACCGCGCGGCGATCATCATGACCAATCAGTCGAAATGGCTGATTGCGGCGTACGCAATATTTTATTCCGGCAGCGTGCTGGTGCCGCTGGACTACAAATTGACGGCCGACGAGCAGTGGCAACTGCTGAGGCATTCGGGTGCGCGGGTGCTGGTGACGGAGTATCCGATCTGGCGGCAGTTGAGTACTGCATCGGGGCGAGCGGCTGCGGATGGACTACGCACGGTGCTGGTGACGGAAGCGCCGGCGAACGCCGACCTTTCTGGCGCGTCGCGCTGGGAAGCAGTAAGCGGCGGTGTCGAAGGCGATAGTGGCATCCCGGAATTTCGCGCGCGGACACGCGATGAGGTGGCGACGATTGTGTATTCCTCGGGCACCGGCGGTCGGCCCAAGGGCTGCATGATGACGCACGAAAATTACCTGGAGCAGTGCGTGGCGCTCACTTCTCTGTATCCCTTTGCGCCCGGGATGCGGTATCTGAGTATTTTGCCAACGAATCACGCCATTGATTTCATGGTGGGATTTTTCGGGCCGTTCATTTGTGGGGCCGCGGTGGTGCATCTGCGCACGCTGCGGCCGGAATACGTGCGCGAAGCGTTCATAAAATACAAAATTACCTACGTGAGCTTGGTGCCGCTGGTGTTGAAAAACCTGCAGAAGGGGTTGCAGGCGCGCTTTGAAGCGCTAAGTCCGGGCAAACGCAAAATATTTGACGCGCTGGTGGCGATCAACAAAGCTTTGACGCGCAGCAGGCCCCGACTGGGACTAAGTCGCCGTTTGTTGACGCAGGTGCATGAAGCCTTTGGCGGAGAATTACGCGCGATCATTGTTGGCGGAGCATTCACGGAGCCGCAGACGCTACAATTTTTTTATGACCTGGGCATTCCGGTGGCGAACGGCTACGGGCTGACGGAAGCGGGCACCGCGATCACCGTAAATGATCTGAAACCGTTTCGCGCGGATACCGTGGGCAAGCCGCTGCCGGGAATGGAAGTGCGCATCGTAAATCCGGATGCCGCAGGGATTGGCGAAGTGACGGTACGCAGTAAAACAGTGATGCGTGGATACCTCGATGAGCCCGGGTTGACCGCAGATGCGATGGTGGACGGCTGGCTGATGACCGGGGATCTGGGCCGCTTCGACTCCAGCGGACACCTGCAGCTTTTCGGGCGCAAGAAAAACATGATCGTGACCGAAGAAGGAAAAAACATTTATCCCGAGGACGTGGAGAGCGTCTTCGAAAGTCTGGCGGTAAAGGAATTCTGTGTCATGGCGGCGAATTATATCTGGCCGACAAAAACCATGGTGGGCGAGCAATTGATTCTGGTGATCCACCTGGAGCCGGGACAAGCCTTTACGGGCGAGCTGCGCGCAGACATCACGGCGCGGAATAACCGGCTGCTAAACTACAAGCGCGTTCGAGGCATAGTGGTAGCGGACGAGGATTTTCCACGGACGGCTTCCATGAAGATCAAGAGAAACTTGCTGGCGGAAAGACTCTCGCAACTGGAGCGCAGCCGCGTTGTGGTGGAGCTGTAGAATTCGCAGCATCACGTCACGAAAATAAATCGGGAGAGGGCGCCGCCGGCATGGAACGATTTCTGGCCATCGTGAATCCAGCAGCCGGTGGAGGCCGCTCCGCAAAACTTGCGGGCCCCGCGCTGGAGCGCTTGCGTGCCAGCGGCCTGGAAGTGGATGCGGCGTCCACTAGCGCGCCGGGCGATGCGGTGCGGCTGGCGCGCGAGGGGTACGCGCAAGGCTATCGAAAATTTCTGGCCGTAGGTGGCGACGGCACCGGGCACGAAATCCTGAATGGAATTTTTGGCGCGGGACCGCCTGCCGACCGCGTGGCCATGGGTTTCCTCCCCTTGGGCACCGGCAATTCTTTTTTGCGGGATTATACGCGCGAGGGCGCGAAAGCTTCTCTGCAGGCGCTGGTGGAGCGGCGCGCGCGCACGATCGATTTGATGCGGCTGACGCACGCGGGCGGCGAGATATATTCCTTCAACCTGGTGAGCGTGGGATTCACCGCTAATGTGGGCGCGCTGACCAATCGCCACTTCAAACCGTTTGGCCACCTGGGATATTTGCTGGGAGTTTTTGTGCGGCTGGCGCAATTGCGGCCACTGGTGTTCGCCGTGCGTTGCGACGAAGACACTGAATGGGACCGGCGTCCGTGTTTGTTTCAGACTTTCAATAATAGCGCGTACACCGGTGGAACGATGTGGATCGCTCCTGACGCGGACCCGAGCGATGGCCTGATTGAGTTTGTACATTGGGGGCCGATCGGACGGCTGGCGGCGCTGCGCATGCTGCCCACAATTTACGATGGCCGGCACATGCAGCACGTGCAGGCTTCGCGGCGCGCGGTGCGGCATGTGGAATTCGACATGCCAGAGCCGGTGGACGTGATGGTGGACGGCGAAGTGTTGGCGCTGCGATGCCGCGCGCTGGATATCGTGCCCGCGGCGGTGGACGTTTACATATGAGTTCGTCTTCATGAGCAGCGCCCTGCTGGCGGTGCGCGCCGCGATTCTGTGGGCGGCAAGCCTGGTGCATTTTTTTATTGCCGCGCCCTCGCTGGTGGTTTTGGGCATTTTTCTGGATCCGCGAAAACATGACTGGCTGCAGCGGAGTTTTTGCCGGCGCATCGTGTTTTTGTCGGGCGCCCGCGTGGAAGTGCAGCGCTCGCCGGGATTCGATCCGGCGCGCACGTGTTTTTTCATGGTGAATCACGTCAATGTGTTTGATCCCTTCGTGCTGTACACCGCGATTCCGCAGTACGTGCGCGGATGGGAGCTGGAATCGCATTTCAAGATTCCGGCATACGGCTGGCTGATGAAGCGCTTTGGAAATGTGCCGGTGCCGGACGTGCGGCGGCCTTCGGATTTGAAACGGATGTGGCGCATGACCCAGGACGCGATTGACGGCGGAACCAGCTTGATTATTTTTCCGGAAGGGAAGCGCACGCGCGACGGGCACGTGGATGAATTTCAGGATGGCGGATTTCGCGTGGCGCAGCAGCTCGGGATTCCCATTGTTCCGGTCAGCATGGTGGGTTCGTTTCAGCATCACCGCACGGGGCATTGGATGCTGTGGCCGGAGGTGATCACGGTAGTTTTTCACGACACGATTGATACCACCACGATGAAAAAGTCGGAAGTCACCGCGCTGAAGGATCAAGTGCGCCGTGTTATCGCCGGCCCTGTGGAAGAGCGCCTTAAGAACGCAACGAATTAAGGTTGTTGAAAATTACAGGGTGAGCTTAATGCCCGGCAACGTGCGGCCCGCGCGGGTTTCTTGCCAGGTGTAGACGATGCGGTGGATGACGGTGATGGTGGAGATGACGGCGATGACCCACAGGATGGCGCCCATGCGATTGAAGAGGCCGCCAATTATTAACAGCACAAGGCGTTCGGGGCGCTCCATGAAACCAACTTTGCAGAGCGGGATTAGTGATTCGGCGCGGGCGCGCGCGTAGCTGACCATCACAGAGCCGGCGGTAGCCACGGCCGCGAGAACTACGTATGGCGTGCGGCCGCTTACGGAATAATAAACCAGCAGGCCCATATAGAGCGCCATGTCAGCGTAGCGATCCAGCGTCGAGTCATAGAACGCGCCAAAAGCGGTGACGCGATTCTGGCGCCGCGCGACCTGCCCATCGAGCATGTCGAGAAAGCCGGCGAACAAGACGATGAGCGCGCCGGTGCGAAATCCGCCTACGGCAAAGCTGACCGCCGCGCCGAAATTCACCACCAGCCCGAGAAAGGTCAGGAAATTGGGATTGACGCCAGTGGCGGCGAGGAGGCCGACAATGCGGTCAAGCAGCCATTTGCTGCCGGTGCCAATTCCGCCTGTAAGTGTCGCCATATGCGCGGTGATAGTGTCTCAAACAAGGCGGGTTTCGCGAAATTCTGTGACGCGGTGACCCTAATTTTTCGGCGCGGCGTTGTGACTAACCCAGCCCGAGCTCGTGGTGCGGTCCCAGAACATCCGTTTCGAAGGCACGTATTTCGCCATCTTGCCGCTGGGTGAGGTGGGAGTAAAAACCTCGACGCGCCAGTTCAGCACTTCCGCCACATAGATTTTTTTATCTTTGCCTATGGTTAGAAAGTGGCCCCAGGCAATCTGACCGGGCGCGCGTCCCGGCTCGCCCAGCGCGCCAAGAATTTTCCCGCTTTGATCCAGCTCGAGGATCCGGTCATACCCGCCATCAATCATCCAAACATGCTGGTCAGGCGTGATAAACAATCCGTAAGGGTAGCCGATACCCGTCCACTGCTTTAGAAAATTTCCTTCGGCATCAAAAATCTGGATGCGCTTGTTCTCACGGTCGCCCACGTAGACGTTCCCCGCGCGGTCCACCGCGACGCTGTGTGGCAGATTGAACTCGCCCGGACCCGTCCCATACTTTCCCCATGACTTCAAAAAGTTTCCGTCGCGATCAAACTTCACAACGCGCGAATTTCCATACCCGTCCGAAACATAGATGTCACCGTTTTTGGCGAAGGCCATATCGGTGGGCTGATTGAATAGCCAGTCCGCCTCCGCAGCGTTGTCTTTGCGCCCCAGCACCAGCAGCACGCGCCCCGCTGGACTCAACTTGAGCACCAGGTGGCTGCCGTCGTCTGTCGTCCAGATGTTGTCCGCGTCATCAATGCGCAGTCCATGCGGGTGCGTGAAGAGACCATCGCCAATGCTGCGCAGAAAAGTCCCGTGCTCGTCGTACTCCGTGAGCATGGGTTTCACACGCTGAAACAGAAAAATGTGCCCCTTCGAGTTCAGCGCCACGCCGGAAGCTTCGCCAACCGTCATGCCATCCGGCATATGAAAAAAATCGGATGCTACCTGATAGCCAAGCTCGGGCACAGGTTGCAAGCCCGCCGGCTCTTGAGCTTCCATCGCTCCGCTGAGCAGCAACAATGCCGCTGACAAAAGACGCAGTACGTTCTTCATGGTGCCTCTGGTTGCCACTGTCTCGAATCCGCGCGGATTATAGAACGGGAGAGGGTGCGCGCGTCAAAGAAATGGGTGTGTGCCTACACGTGCCAAAGTGACAGGCCTCTCTTTCGGTTGTGATAGGACGCATGGAATAGCATCAATAAAATTGCGGCGGCAAAGTTGGGATTTGGTGTTGACGTTGTGCGGCTGCGCGGCCTACAGTCCTACACGAGATTTTCTGACCTTCCTATGATGAACGAATTCAGCCGGAGAAGATTCTTAGCACAGGCGGGCGCGGGAATCAGCGCTGCCTGGGTGGCCACCCACTGGCCGCAGATGGTGGAGGCGGCCACGCACGCGCATCAAGCGGTGAAGACCGGGGCCGCATACAAATTTGAATTTCTAAAGCCCGACGAAGTCACCGAAGTGGACGCCATTTCGGCGCGCATTATTCCCACCGACGAGACACCCGGCGCGCGCGAAGCCGGTGTAATTTATTTTATTGACCGCGCGCTGGTTACGTTTGCGAGCGGCGATCAGCAAAAATATCGCGAAGGCTTGCCGCAACTGCAGAATCTGGTCCTCGAGAAATTTCCCGGGGTGGCCAAGTTTTCCGCGGCCACAGCGGAGCAGCAGGATGAGTTGCTGCGAACCATGGATGAGAGCAAGGATCAGGCAGTCTCGCGACGGCGGAATGTACACTCCGCGAAAACATTTTTTGACGCGGTGCGCATCCATACTCTTTCGGGATTTCTGATTGATCCGGAAACCGGCACGGGAAATCGCGGCGGCGTGGGTTGGAAGCTGATCAACCGCGAGCCGGAACACTCGTTTCAGCCGCCGTTTGGCTTTTACGACCAGGATTATCCGGGCTGGCAGCCGGCGCCGAAGTCCGGAGACAAAAAGTAATGCTGGAAACGCCAAAATATAAAACTTCGGACGAAGTGGATTTTGTGATCATCGGCTCGGGCGCGGCCGGAGGAATCCTGGCGAAGGAATTATCCACCAACGGATTTCGCGTGGTGGTACTGGAGCAGGGACCGTACCTTACGGAAGCCGATTACACCCACGACGAAATAAAAGTGCTGGGCGAAGATCTGCTGACCAATCATCCCAAGCTGCAACCGACAACTTTTCGCAAGACCCCGCAGGACAAAGCCAAGCAGCAGCGCGCGCTGGTTTATGGGCGAAGCGTCGGCGGCACCAGCGTACATTTCACCGCAAATTTCTGGCGCTTCCACGAAATAGATTTTATTGAGCGCAGTAAAGTCGGCGCGGTGCCGGGCGCGAATCTGGTGGATTGGCCGATCCAGTACGCCGATTTAGAGCCGTATTACACCAAGGTGGAGTGGGAGATTGGCGTCTCAGGAATGGCGGGCGCGAGTCCTTTCGACCCGCCGCGTTCGAAGCCCTATCCGATGCCGCCGTTGCCGGTGAAATCT
>JBBRPU010000031.1:0-18700 GCA_038227545.1 Candidatus Acidiferrales bacterium | reverse complement strand
TTTGACCTCGCAGTCGAGCGCCAATTGCCCGCCACCATCACGCCCGATGATGCCGGAGGGGAACTGCGCGCCCTAGCACGCGAAGAGCGCCCATCCGTAGTGCTGAAAGCGTGGGAAGACCACGATCTGCTGGAAGCCGTGAACCCGATTCTCGCAAAAAAACGCCCGGGCTACGACGCCATCACGCGGCTGGGCAACGTGCGCGAGGATCTTTTCACCGCGGGATTGCGGCCGCGGCTAGCGACACCGATGCTGCTGGCAATTCTAGGCCGCCTGAAAGATCGCGAGTACAGTTCGGTGCTTTCGAAAGCGGGTTACCGCTCCGCCGAAGCTCAGGAAGTTTTGGGCTTCGATAAAGTGATTCAGGGCGTGCAGAAAGAATTGACTGGGAAAAAAGTGAAAACGCCACTCGAGGCTTTTCGCTTCCTGGAAAGACTGCCGCTCGATCAGGTCGCCTACATCATGGCGGAGTCCAACAACTCCGCGGCCGTTTCAAAAATTCGCGCGTACTTGAATAAGTGGAGACCGATTCGTTCCGGACTACCGATGGTCGTGAGCGAACTAGCCGCACTAGGCATGCCCTCAGGCGCGAAGTTCGATGCCATCGTGGACCAGGTATTTGGCATGCAGCTTAACGGGAGAGGCAAGACGCCCGAGGAGCGCGAAAAAATTCTGCGCAAGCTTTCGGGCATCAAGGAGCAACCCAAGAAGACGGAGAAGGAAAAGAAATCAAAGGCTGCCGACAAATCGCAGGCGGCGCTGGCGGTTGGCAGCGCGGCCCGCCAGAAGCACGCCGCTTCCGAGGCGGAAACGCGCACGGGCAGTGGCAAGGGTGCAGCGGTCAAGCGCGTGGCTGCGGCGCCCGGGACGAAGCACGCCGCGGGAGGGAAGAAAGCCAAGGGAAAAAAGTAGTGCGCAAATCATTTTTCGTCGGACCAACGTCCAGCCGACAAAAGTTTTCAACAAGGCCGTTAGCAATTATCGTCGCAGGGATTTAGAATCGAGGTTCATGGGCCAGCCCGAATTTGTTCACCTGCACGTTCACACGGACTACAGTCTGCTGGATGGAGCCTGCGAAACCGGTGAACTGCTCGACGAAGCTTCCCGGCAGAAGATGCCCGCCGTGGCTATCACCGACCACGGCAATCTTTTCGCCGCCGCAAATTTCTTCAACGAAGCCAGCAAGCGCGACGTAAAGCCCATCATCGGCTGCGAAGTGTATGTCGCCAAGGGCAGCCGCCACGACCGCGGCGAGAAAACCAGTGGCGCTAATGGTTCGAACGGCTCTGAGCGAGGTGCGGGAGAACCAGCCGGCCGCGGTAGCAATCATTTAGTGCTTCTCTGCGAATCGCTGGAAGGCTACCAGAACCTCATCAAACTGGTGTCATCAGGATTTCTTGAAGGCTTTTATTACAAGCCGCGCATTGATTACGACCTCCTCGCCAAACACAGCAAAGGCCTGATCGCGCTTTCCGCTTGCCTGCGCGGAGTGGTTACGGAAGCCGTCGTCGAAGAAAAATACGATCAGGCGCGCGAGAACGCCTATCGCCTTCGTGACGTTTTCGGCAAAGGCAATTTCTTTCTGGAAATCCAGGACCAGGGCCTGGAAATCGAAAAGAATGTAAATCCTCACCTGGTGCGCCTCTCGAAAGAATCCGGCATCCCGCTGGTGGCCACCAACGATTGCCACTATTTGAAGGATACCGACGCGCACGCGCAGGAAGTTTTGCTGTGTATTCAGACCGGCAAGACCATGAGCGATGCGCATCGCATGAAGTTCGCCACCGACCAGTTTTTCTTCAAGTCTGCGGCGCAGATGGCTCAAGTTTTTGGGGAATTGCCCGACGCGCTGCGGCGCACCGTGGATATCGCCGCGCGGTGCAACGTGAAAATCGAGCGCATCGCCAATCCGTTCCCGGAATTCACGGTTCCTGACGGTCACACTCCCGGCAGCTATTTCGAAAAGGTGGTGCGCGAGAATTTTGCCGAGCGCGTCCCGCAACTGGAACGCCTCGCCAAGCAGGGATTACTGCGCAACAGCCTCGCGGAGTACGAGCGCCGGTTGTCGTTTGAAATCGCCATGATTCAGCAGATGCGCTATGAAGGCTACTTCCTGATTGTTTGGGATTTCATTCACTACGCGCGCGCGCAGTGCGTACCGGTCGGACCGGGGCGCGGTTCAGCAGCCGGCAGCCTGGTCAGCTACGCGTTGCGCATCACCGATGTTGATCCACTGCAATACAACCTGATTTTCGAGCGCTTTCTGAATCCCGAGCGTGTGTCCATGCCGGATATTGATATTGATTTCTGCATGCGGCGCCGCGGTGAAGTTATTGATTACGTTACGCAAAAATACGGTCGCGAAAATGTTTCGCAGATCATCACCTTTGGAACCATGGCGGCAAAAGCGGCGGTCAAAGACGTGGGCCGCGCCATGGATATTCCTTACGCCGAAGTGGATCGCATCGCCAAGCTGATCCCCACTACGCTCGGCATCGAACTGCCCGATGCTTTGGAGCAGGCCCCGCTGCTGAAAGCGGCTATCAACAGTGATCCGCGGCTGAAAGACTTAATGGCGGTGGCACTGCGCCTGGAAGGATTGGCGCGACACGCGTCCACCCACGCCGCTGGTGTGGTAATTTCCGCGCGGCCGCTCACAGACATCGTTCCGATTTACAAGACCAGCCGCGATGAAATCACCACGCAGTACGACATGAATGCCTTGGAGCGCATCGGCCTGCTCAAGATGGATTTCCTGGGGCTGACCACGCTTACGGTGCTGAACGACACCGTGCACATGATCGAGCAAAATCGCGGCGCCAAAGTGGACATAGATAACCTGGCGCTCGACGATGCCGATACCTACAAACTTTTCGCCCGCGCCGACACCACCGCAATTTTCCAGTTCGAATCGCATGGTATGCGTGACATCCTGCGTCGCTACCAGCCCACTCGCATTGAAGACCTGACCGCGCTTAACGCCCTGTATCGGCCTGGTCCCATTCAAGGCGGGATGATTGACGACTTCATCAATCGCAAGCACGGCAAAACCAAAGTCACTTACGAGCTACCGCAATTACAGGAGATCCTGGAAGAGACCTACGGCGTGATTCTGTACCAGGAACAGGTGATGCAGATCGCCAACCGGCTAGCCAATTTCTCGCTCGGCGAAGCCGACATCCTGCGTCGCGCCATGGGCAAAAAGAAAAAAGAAGAAATGGCCGCCCAGCGCGCCAAGTTCATGGCCGGCTGCGCCACCAACAAATTGCCGGAGAAAAAAGCGGAACGCATTTTTAACCTGATGGAAGAGTTCGCCGGTTATGGTTTCAATAAATCCCATTCCTGCGCCTACGCGTTGCTGGCCTATCAAACCGCCTACCTGAAAGTTCACTACCCGGTGGAATTCATGGCCGCGCTGCTTACCTCCGATGCCGGCAACACCGATAAGACCGTCAAGTACATCAATGAAGCGCGGGGCATGAGCATTTCGATTCTTCCCCCGGACGTGAACGAAAGTGATTTGTACTTCACGCCCGTCAACGAAGCCATTCGCTTCGGCATGGCCGCCATCAAGAACGTGGGCGAAAATACCGCCAAGGCCATTCGGGAATCTCGACTAGCCCAAGGGGAATTCCGTTCGCTATACGCTTTTTGTGAACGCATCGAGCCACGTTTTTTGAACAAGCGTGTTTTCGAAAGCCTCATCAAATCCGGCGCCCTCGATTCGCTGGGGCCGCGCGAAGGCATGTTAGCCTCCGTGGACGATGCCGTGAACGCGCTGCAGCGCGCGGCGCGCTCTCGAGAATCAGGCCAACACGGACTATTCGGCGGCGCTTCCGCGCCGGCTCCCGTATTGTTTGAGTTGCGCGACGCCGCTCCCTGGAGCGAAGAAGAGCGCCTCACCAGCGAATACGCCATGCTGGGCTTTTATGTTTCCGGACATCCCCTGGCGCGTTACGCTTCACGCCTGCTGGATTTGAAAGCCATCACGCTCGACCAGGTGGAAGGCCAGCGTAATAACAAGGAAATCACCGTGGCCGCTCTGATCGTTGGCGTGCGACCGATGCGCACCAGAAAAGGCGCGCGTTGGGGTATCTTCACTGTGCAGGATATGACCGGCGTGCAGGAAATGCTGGTGTTCCCGGAAACTTTCACGAAGCTCGAAACCATCTTGAAGCCAGGTGCGCCACTGCTCCTCAAAGCTAAAGTGCAGGTGGAAGAATCGGGCACCCGCCTGTCGCTGCAGGAGGCACGCCGCATGGAAGACATTGTGGATCGCGCGGCTCCACAGGAATTTCGTGTGCATCTGCGGGCGGACGCCATCAACGCCAAGATCCTTGATCAGCTTGAGGCTGTCTTTGGAAACAATCCTGGCAACTGCGCGGTGATTTTCGAGCTGCGCTCGCCGGACGGATCCGTCGCGCAAATCCAATCGCAACAACGCGTGCGCTCAAGCCCACAACTGCTCGAAACCGTTCGTCAGATTTGCGGCGATCGAACGATCGAACTGGCGGCCACGGCATGAGCGTTGCCAAAGATAAAGATAAAGATAAGCACAAACACAAGGCCATTCCCGGCGACCGCCAAAAAGAGATCGAGCGCCTTGAAAAAGACGTGGAAGATTTGCGCCAGTTGGCCGGCGATAAAGCAGCCGACGCGGAATTCGAGCGCGTCAGCAAACAGGTTGCGGAGCTGCGCCGCGAGTTCTACGCGCACCTGGGTCCCTGGCAGCGCGCACAGATTGCCCGCCACCAGAATCGGCCTTACACTCTGGACATTGTTGGCATGCTTTTCACCGACTTCATTGAGTTGCACGGCGATCGCAATTTCGGCGACGATAAAGCGCTGGTCACCGGACTGGCCAAATTTCACGGCCGCCCTGTCGCGATCGTCGGCCACCAGAAAGGCCGGGACACCAAGCAGCGAGTGCAAAGAAACTTTGGCCAGCCCAAGCCGGAAGGCTACAGGAAAGCGTTGCGCGTGATGCAACTCGCGGCAAAATTCTGCCTACCCATTTTTACGTTCATCGACACGCCCGGAGCATACCCGGGGATCGACGCGGAGGAGCGCGGCCAGGCCGAAGCCATCGCGCGCAACCTGCGTGAAATGTCCCGCCTGCCCGTACCTATCATCGTTACGGTTACCGGCGAAGGCGGCTCCGGCGGGGCGCTGGCCATCGCCATCGGCGACCGCGTCAACATTTTCGAAAATAGTTTTTACTCGGTGATATCGCCGGAAGGTTGCGCCGCCATCATGTGGCGCGACTCCACCAAAGCGGAAACCGCGGCGACCGCATTGAAGATCACCGCTACTGATCTCAAAGAGTTCGGCATCATTGACGAGATCATCCCCGAACCGGAGGGCGGCGCGCATACCGATCCCGAAGCAGCCAGCCGGCTGCTCGACGCGGTGCTCGAGCGGCAACTTCTGATGCTCAGCGAGCAACCGCCCAAAGCGCTTCTCGACGCCCGCTACGAGAAATTCCGCAAGATGGGCCAGTTCTTCGAATCCATCAACTAACACTTGTTGTTAGATAGCTTTGCCGTGCGGGTGGCACTTTCGCAACTCCGCTAATCGCTGTCGTTGTTGACCCTCGCGCGCGGGATTACTCTGGAGGTGTGTTCGGCTCGCTAAGAACTTGGGCCCGGGCGCGGAGGAAGCTGCATCATGTCGGAGCCGTTCCGCCCTTACGAAAAGCTGGTCGAGATCACGCTCCTGGGGAGAAAGTTCCAAGTCCCGGAACGGAACTCGCTGCTGCGGTGCTTTCAGTTCATCAGCCCTGAAACGATCCCGTACGGACGCTTCTGCTGGAACCAGGATTGCCAATATTGCCGGGTCACCTGCCAGCTTGCCGATGACGATGAAGCCCGCGAGATGCTCAGCTGCAAATTCATCGTCAGCAACGGTATGAACATTACAGAAATCAGCCAGGAGTTGAGGTGGTGCCTGCGCGCCAAGCTGCCTGCGGACACCCCTGTTTCTTCGTAAATTCTCCCCTTTTACGCACGCCGTTTGCTCGCATCCTTAACCTGCATTACATTGCTAGACACGAATGCCTCCGATTATTTGTGATGGCTGCGGCCAGCCTGCTTCCTCTGAACACACCGCGCGGCGCCTGCAACGCCTGGAGTGGTCTACGCGTTACCGGCCCATACATATGCACACGTTATTGCTCGGCGCCGTTTCCCCAGCGAACGATTCAGGATTTCTATATTCTCCGGGTGAGCGTCACGACGGGGAAGCCGCGAACATTTTCGCCGCAGCAGGGCTCGAAACGGCTGGGAAGTCTACCGAGACACTGCACGCCGAACTTCATCGGAGTGGGCTTTTCTTGACTCACGTTCTCGAATGTCCGTTGGAAGGCGTATCTGCGGGTAAAAACACCGGGGGCGGTCTCGGCGCCTTCCCGATAGAGCTGCTGGCTGCCAGACTGCCCATATTGTTCACGAGGATTCGCCGCTCTCTGAAACCGAAACGCGTGGCGCTCATTTCGGAAGCTTCAAACCCGTTAATGACGAATTTCACCAGCGCGCAACTCGATTGTGAGTTGCTGCTCGACGATGGCCAGCCCTTTGCGCTGGATCACCCGGATCCCGCTACCGCGAAACGATCTTTGCGGAAGCTGCGGCAACTTCTGGCGGTCCCGATCGCTCGCTGAGAGTCGAACAATGCGCACGCTCAAAAATTTCGAAACTTCCGTATCCTTCGAAACGAACGGCATCGTTAATCAGCCACCTGTACCAACGCGCTGGCCGTCTTTTGCCGTCTTCCACCTGAATGGCGCCGTTTTAGCTGTGATAGAATCGTGCTGCTTGGGACCCGCGTAACACGAGGCATAACCGTGCAGAAACGCGCAAAATTTGGTGTAGGCATCGGCGTCATTGTGCTGTCTCTGGGTGCTTTGGCGTGGCTCGGTTACGGCGAAAGTAAAACCTACTATCACACCATTGCCGAGTTGCAGACTTTGCACGGATCATCCCTCAGTCAACGTATGCGCGTCGGTGGCACCGTGGAACCGGGCAGCATCCATCGCTTGACCGGCCGCGTGGATTTTGTGCTGCAAGGGGAAGGGAAGCTGCTTCCCGTTAGTTACGTCGGCAGCGAGCCGTTGCCCGACACCTTCGTTGATAAATCTCAGGCTTTGGTCGAAGGCCGTCCCGCACCGGACGGCCGTTTTGTTGCTGAACATGTGCAGGCAAAGTGCGCGTCGAAGTACGAAGCCGCGCCGGGCGGTACCGCCGCTCCCGCGGCCGCCGGTGCGCGCGCCAGCACCATGTAACACTCACCTCGTTCGGAAATGGGTGAGGAAGTGGGGGCTTCGTGGATATATTCGGATCATTTGCGCTGCTGCTGGCGTTTGTTTGTGCGGTGTATGCGTTTGTTGGCGGTATCGTCGCCATTCGCACGCGCCACCCGCTGCTGGTAAAGAGCACTCGCCAGGCGGGACTCGCCACCTGCGGCCTGATCTTCTTCGCTACCTTCAGCCTCGAATATCTTTTCTTCAGCGACAATTTCTCTGTCGCCTACGTGGTTGCTCACAGCAATCGCAGCCTCTCCGCATTTTATAAAGTAGCCGCGCTGTGGTCGGGCCAGGAAGGCTCGCTGCTGTTCTGGAGTTTCTTGCTGGCGGTGTACGTGTTCTCCGCGTTGCTGGCGTACCGCAACAAGAACGGCGAGTTGATGCCGTACGTCGGCGTGGTCCTCGCGGGCGTGCAGATATTTTTTCTCACGCTGAATAATTTTGTCGCCAGCCCCTTTAAGGCTCTTGCCGTTCCGGGTGTTAACGGCGCGATGGATATGGTCGCCCGCGGCGATGGCAACGGGCTGAATCCCTTGCTGCAATATCCGGAAATGGTGATTCATCCGCCGAATCTTTACTCCGGCTACACCGGCTTCACCATTCCGTTTGCTTTCGCGCTGGGTGCGCTCTTGGCCCGCTACCCGGGTGAGAAGTGGATTCACCTGACCCGTAAATGGACCATGATTGCCTGGGGATTTCAGACCGCGGGAATATTGTTGGGCGCGCATTGGGCGTATGCCGTGCTTGGCTGGGGTGGCTACTGGGCGTGGGATCCGGTGGAGAACGCTTCGCTGCTGCCCTGGTTGACCGGCACAGCGTTTCTGCACTCTGTGATGATGCAGGAAAAGCGCGGCATGATGAAGGTGTGGAATGTGTGGCTGGTGTTCACCACCTTCCTGTTATGCATCCTGGGAACTTTTCTGACTCGCAGCGGCGTGGTCAGCTCGGTGCACGCGTTTGCCAGCTCGAATATCGGCAGCTGGTTCGTGGGCTTCATGATCATCATCATGGGCGTGTGTCTGACCGCCTACTTCAAGAATCGCGACTACCTGAAGAGTGAAAACCAGCTGGACTCCATCGTTTCGCGCGAATCCAGTTTTCTGTTTAACAATTTGATTTTGCTGGTTTCCTGTGTCGCCGTCCTCTCCGGCACCCTTTTCCCGGTTTTTTCGGAGTGGTTTACCGGCGACCGCATCAGCGTGGGTACGCCGTTCTTTAACAAAGTAAATATTCCTATCGGTTTGCTGCTCTTGTTCCTCACCGGCGTCGGGCCGCTACTGGCGTGGCGCAAGACTTCGCTTGATAGTTTGAAGCGTAACTTTGGCTGGCCTATTCTCTTCGGTCTAATCGCCGGCTTGATCGCCTTTCCGTTAGGCGTGCGCGAGTTTTACGCCCTGATTTGCCTGATCCTTTGTGTTTTCGTGGCTTCTACCATCACCATGGAGTTTTATCGCGGCGCCAAAGTGATTCGCGCGCGCTCCGGCGCTTCGTTCGTGGCCTCCGCGGTGGATCTCACCATGCGCAACACCCGCCGCTATGGCGGTTACATCGTGCACATGGGCATGGTGATGATTTTCATCGGTATTGCGGGGACGGCCTTCAATCGCGACGTGCAGAAAGACATGCAGATCGGCTCGACCATTCAGATGGGGCCGTATGCCCTGCTGCTGCAGAATTTTGACACCAAGCAGGAAAAGAATTACACCGCCGAGCGCATGATCATCGAAGTGTCGCGCAACAATAAGCCGGTGATGATGCTATATCCGGAGCGCCGCGTTTTTCCCGCCAACCAGGCTTCCGGCACCATGGTGGCGATCTATTCCACGCTCAAACAGGATTTGTATGTTGTGTATGCCGGGCAAAATCCGGAAACCCAGGCGCCGGTTGTGCACGTGTATTTAAATCCGCTGGTGAAGTGCATCTGGTTTGGCGGAGTGATCGTCGTCCTCGGCACGCTGGTGGCGCTCTTGCCCAATCGGCGAGCAGTGCTGGTTTTCTCGGCGGTCCAAGAGCCAACCGCTGCTAAATCTCTCGCGGGAACTTTGACCCCCGCGCCGACGATGCGAGAAGGTCATGACTAAGCGCCCGCTGATTGCCGGTGCAATCTTGTTTGCCGCCGCCTCCATGCCGCTGGTCGTTCCCTCGCTGACGGCACAACAACAGATTGATCGCGCCCACCAGATTGGCGGCAAGTTCATGTGCATGTGCAGCTGCAACCAGGTGCTGACGCAGTGCAACCACGTGGGCTGCACGACATCTACCGCCATGCTCAAGCAAGTGGACCAGGGATTGTTGCGCGGCGATTCCGAAGACGCCATCACCCAGGCTTTCGTGCAGGAATTCGGCACCAAAGTTTACGCTGAGCCGCCGCACTCCGGTTTTAGCCTGGTCGCCTGGAGTATGCCGGCGGTCTACCTCGCCATCGGATTGGTGATGGTGCTCTTCGTGATCAGCAAGTGGCGCAAGCGCCCGGCGCACGCGGTTGCCACGTCGGCACATCCGCGCGGAATCTCCCAGGAGATGCTGGAACGCGCCCGTGCCCAGGCCGCGCGGGAGACCCAGGACTAGATGAATTATTTTGCGGCCTTGGTTCTGGATTCCGTGACGCCCACCGATTGGGCCGTTCTGGGAGCCTGTTTTGCACTAGCGGCCGCGACTCTCATTTTTATTTTTTACATTCAGCCGGACGCTTCCGACCTGGCTCCGCGCCGCACCAAGCTCGATCAACTGCTCGAACGTCGCGATACCATCTACGACAATTTGCGCGACTTGCGTTTTGAATTTCGCTCCGGCAAGTACGCGGAGAATGATTTCGAAGCCATGAAAGTCTCCTTGGAAAACGAAGCAGCGTTGACCCTCGCCGAGATTGATCAGGTCACGGAGTCACAGGTGCGTCGCCCCCGTAGCGTGCGTCCTGCCGCGGGCACCCGGGGTCCGCAATGATCGGCGCTGCTATCCGGCTCGGCAAATCGGTCGCGCTGGCTATTATTTTCTCCGTCTGTATTTCGGCCACCGCACACGCCGGAACCGTTCACGGCAAGGTGAAAAATGGCACCACGGGCAAGCCCGCTGCGGGCGTTACGGTGATGCTGATTCAACTCCAGGGCGGCATGCAGCCCGTCGGCAACACGCAATCGAATGCGCAGGGGGAATTCACGTTCGACAATCCCGGGCTTGGCGCACAGCCCATGCTGATCCGCGCGGTGTATCACGGAATAAATTTTCATCAGCCGGTGACACCCGGCAAAACCGAAGTGGAAGTGGCCATCTTCGAATCTACAAAAGATGCCAAAGCCATCGCCGTCACCACCCGCGTGGTTTTCTTTCAACCCAACGGCGCAAATCTCATCGTTGGCGAAGAATATTCCCTGCAAAACGATACCAAGCCACCCGAAGCGTATTTTCGCCCCGACGGAAATTTCGAGTTCTCGATCCCGGAGAATGCTCAACTCCAGCAAGTCGCCGCGTCCGGGCCTGCGGGTATGCCTGTGGTACAAGCTCCGATAGACAAAACGAAAGGGCACTTCGCGATTGCCTACGCATTTCGCCCTGGCGAAAACACCGTGCGCTATTCATACGAGATTCCTTATCCGAACAATACCGCCGCGGTAAAAGTTCCCCCGTCTGCGTATCTTGCCAAGCGACTGTTGGTCGTCGCACCTCCCACAGTGCAGATCACCGGCGAAGGTCTGCAAGCCGGCGGGCAAGAGCAGGGCATGAATATTTACGGGCGCGAGAATCTTGCGGCGAATACCATCGTCGCGGTCAATGTCTCAGGCACCGCCCCACCGCCGGGAACAGGGAACGGCGCCGGAAATGATCAGAGTCCTTCCGGGCAGGAGGGTGCCGCCAACTCCGGGAATGTAAATATTCAGCAAGTTCCTGGGCGCCTCGACGTTTTGAAGTGGCCGCTGGTTGCGGGTTTCATTGGAATTTTCGCGGTAGGCGCGATTTTGCTGGCTCGCAAACCGGTTCCGGTCAGCGTCGCACAAGTCCAGGACTCGACGGAAAATTTTGTTGCCGCCCCGCGTCCGCAGCCGACTACACCTTCGCGGCCGCTTTCTCCGGTCTTGGCAAACAATTCGCCGCCTTCGCAACAGATTTCGCCTGCCACCCCGCCCGAAAATGTGAACTCGGCTGTGGCAGCCAGTTTGGACTATTTGAAAGAACAACTGTTTCGCTTGGAACTGCGCCGCCAGGCCGGCACTATTCCCGATGAAGAATACGCATCCGAACGGGCCCGCGCGGAAAAAGTGTTGCGCGAACTCGTTCGAGGATGATTGAGTTGGCTCAGCCTTCGCTGCTGCCCCCCACCGGTATACGCTTCGAAAATATTGAAAAACGTTATGGAGGGGTCGCCGCTCTCCGCCGCATTCGTCTGGAAGTTGGTCCCGGAGAGTGCGTGGCCCTCGCGGGCCGCAACGGCTCCGGAAAAACCACTTTGCTGAGAATCGCCGCCGGCTTGGTTCGACCGTCATCCGGAGAAGTCAGCTTTCCTCCGGTGCGCGCGAGTACTTCGGAAACGCACAAACCAGCGGCCGGTTTCGTCGCGCACGCCATCATGGTTTACGACGAGTTAACTGCCGAAGAAAACCTGCTGCTGTTCGCGCGCTTGCAACAAACCCCAAACGCCGCCGCGCGCGTAGAGAATCTACTCCACGAAGTCGGCCTGTTCGAACGCCGCGCCTCGCTGGTGCGCACGTTTTCGCGCGGCATGCGCCAGCGCGTCGCCATCGCCCGCGCACTGCTGCGCCAACCGTCTATCCTGCTGCTCGACGAACCCGGCACGGGACTCGATCCCCAGGGAATTTCGTGGCTCGCGGAGAAGCTTCGGCAATTGCGCGATGCCGGCTGCACCATGCTGATGAGCCTCCACGGCGAATCTGAAATCTCGTCGCTCGCCACACGCGCCGTTCGTCTTGACGCCGGTCTGATGGTCGCGGACACCCGCAACGGCTCATCTGTGCGCGAGATCCTGACGTTTGCCGGCGCCTGAATGAGCCTGCTCTCCAGCACCTCCGTCCTGCTCGGCAAGGAACTACGCACCGAGTTTCGCTCGCGTGAGCTTTTGACCACCACGATTATTTTTATCCTCATGGTGCTGGTGCTTTTCAGCTTCACTTTCGACCCCAGTTATACGGAGTCACGCCGCTTCGGCCCCGGACTTCTGTGGCTGGCATTTCTTTTCGCTGCTTCACTTATGCTGCAGCCGTGTTTCCTGCGCGAGCAGAATAACGACACGCTCAGCGCTCTGCGCCTTTCCGTCAGCGACCCCTTCGCGATTTTTCTCGCCAAGCTTATCGCCAACACGCTTTTTCTGCTGTTCACCGAACTGGTGATGCTGCCTATTTTTGCGATTCTCTACAACGTGCCGGTGTTGCGCGTCCTCGGTTACCTCGTCCTGGTATTTTTTCTTGGCAGCCTCGGAGTTTCCATTGCCGGCACCGCGCTCTCCGCAATTTCCGCGCAGGCACGCATGCGCGAGTTGCTGCTTCCACTCTTGCTGTTGCCGTTGCTCACTCCGGTGCTTGTATCGAGCACCCAGGTCACGTTGGGTTTGCTCGATCCATCGCCTTTTGTGGAGTGGAAGGGCATCGGTTTTCTGGTGGTCTTCGACGTCGTCTTTTTGACCGCGCTATGGCTTTTCGGCGAATATCTTCTGGAGGAGTAGCGGGATGAAGAAACAGACGTTAGCCGCCGCGATCGTTTTCCTGTTGGTCGGCGCGGCCGCCTATGGCGCATTTTTCGTGGCTCCCACGGAGCGCACCATGGGCCCCATCCAGCGCATTTTTTATCTGCACGTGTCCAGCGCGTGGACGGGCCTGACCGCGTTTTTTATCTGCTTCATCGCCAACATCCTCTACGTTTTTCGCCGCCAGGCAAAGTGGGACTGGTTGAGCGTATCCGCCGCGGAAGTAGGCTTGGCATTTACGACTGTAGTTCTGGTCACCGGCCCCATTTGGGCTCATCCGGTGTGGGGTATCTGGTGGACCTGGGACGCGCGCCTGACCTCCACGTTTATCCTCTGGCTTTTATACGCCTGTTTTCTTTTGCTTCGCACGCTGGTCGAAGAGCCGGACCGCCGCGCCTTGTTCAGCGCGCTGTTCGGCATCTTCGCGTTCATCGACGTGCCGCTGGTGTTTGGCTCAATTCGCTGGTGGCGCACGCAGCATCCCCAGCCCGTGGTGATGGGCGGGTCCGGCGCGGGTTTGGACCCGACCATGTGGAAAGTGCTCTTTTTCTCCTGGTTCGCCATGATGGCATTGATGACCTTACTGATTCACGCGCGTTATCTGCTGGAAGCCGCGCGCGGCCAAATGGAATTGCTTCGACAGGAAGCGGAGGCGTAATGAAAAATCTCAACAGTATTTTTGCGGCGTACCTGATGGCGTGGGGAATATTCTTTGCCTACTACCTTACTGTAGCCAACCGCGCCGCCACACTGCGCGCCGATCTTGAGCGCCTGAAAGATTCGCTGCACCGGGGAAAATAACGTGGCAGGGAAGAAGCGTGTCGGCATCGTAATGTTTCAGCTTGGGGGACCCGATTCGCTCGAGGCCGTAGAACCCTTCTTGCTCAATTTGTTTCTCGATCCGGACATTATTCCGCTTGGCCCGCTCGGCCTTCTGCGCACACCCATCGCGAAGTTGATATCATCGCGACGCGCCAAACCTGTGATGGGCCGTTATGCGCAAATAGGACGACGATCTCCCATCGCCATTCTCACAGAACGCCAGCGCGTACGGCTGGTGCGCGCACTGGCCCCGCACATTGATCCGGTAGCGGTGGTGGCCATGCGCTACTGGCATCCCATGAGTCACGCAGCCCTGGACACTCTGCGCAGCGCCGGCCAGCTGGACGAAATTGTTTTGCTGCCGCTGTATCCGCACTACTCTTACGCCACCACGCTCAGCAGCATGAAGGAATGGCGTCGCGTTGCTGAACGCGCAAAATGGAACAGCGAGAACGGAGCTCCGCCAGAGCGTTCCGTGGAAAATTTCTACAATCATCCGCTATACATTCGTGGCCTGGTCGAAAACGTCGGCAGAATTCTGCGCCAGTTTCCGGACAGCTCCCGTATTCATCTGATGTTCAGCGCCCACGGCCTGCCCATGAGCCTGGTGGAAAAAGGCGATCCTTACCCGCGCCAGATCGAAGAAACCGTGCGCCTGACCTGTGAGCAGGGCGCCAAAAGATTCCCCGGTTGGCCGCGCACGCACATCCTTTGCTACCAAAGCCGCGTCGGCCCCGCTAAATGGTTGCAACCCCCTTTGACCTCCACGATCGAGCGGCTGGCCCACGAAGGCGTGAAGGAAATGCTCATCGTGCCCATTTCCTTCGTTACCGAACACATCGAAACGCTGCATGAAATCAATATTGAAGCCCGCGACGAAGCCAAGAAACTCGGCGTGGAGAGATTCCGCATGATGCCGGCTCTCGGCGATTCGCCCTTTTTCATCGCGGCGCTGAAAGAAGTGGTCCTGCGGGCCGTGGGAATTGATGTGCCGGCCGTGACGAGTCTGCCGGAGGCATCTGCGGCGGCCGGCCACGTTTCCCTCTGACGGCAAGCAAATAGCCCATATCTGGCAGACGGATTCACAATCTGCGAAATTTTCGAAATTTATGCCCGCCCTTTCCGAAGGGCGTAACCAACCACAGTCATGTATAATTCGCCGTTGGGACCTGGGTCTATGACCGCTACTTACCATCCATTCGTCCATCGCTTCTCGGTCTTCGTGGTCTGTTGGACCCTTCTCCTACTCATTGCCGGAGCCTTGGTAACCTCCAACGAAGCCGCCCTGGCAGTGCCAGACTGGCCCCTCTCGTATGGCACGCTGACCCCTCCCATGGTTGGCGGCATTTTTTATGAACACTCCCACCGCGTGATTGCCGGCATACTCGGCCTGCTGTCCATCGCCATGGCGATTGTGGTGTGGCGCAAAGACGAGCGCCGCTGGCTGCGCTGGTTCAGCGTTGCGGCCGTTCTTGGCATTGCCGCGCAGGCAGTTTTGGGCGGGGAAGTAGTGCGCCAGTTGCTGCATTACTGGCTACCGGTAATGCACGCCTGCTTCGCGCAGATTGTCTTTGCCGCGCTTTTGGGCATTGCCGTATTCACCAGCCGCTGGTGGATTACCGAACAGCCGCGCATAGAAGACTCCGGTGCGCCAGCGATCCACACGTTAGCCATCGCCAATGCCGCCGTCATTTATCTTCAGGTGATTTTGGGAGCCGGGTTTCGTCACAAGGAAATCCCCGTGTGGCCGCACCTGGCCGGGGCATTACTTGTCCTGGGCATGATCATATGGACCGCCGCAGTGCTGCGCCGCCGGTTTGAAAAATCCGCAGCCATTTCGAAAACACGCATCCTGCTGCACGCCATACTGGGGACGCAATTGCTCCTCGGCCTAGGCGCATATTGGGCACGCCTAACCAGCGTGAACGATCCACAACCGATGCCTCTAATGGTCACACTGACGGTGCTCCACACCGTGGTCGGCGCAATGTTGTTTGGCGTTTCGATTCTGCTTGTTTTACTCTGCTACCGACTGGTCCCACGCAGCGGCGAACTGCCCGCGACTTCGCAGAGGCCGGTGGCCATCTGATGAGCACCGCGCGCACCGCCGAGTTGACGCTCACCTCCCGCGCCAACGCTTTCATGGCCCTCACCAAGCCTGACGTTTCCTTCCTGGTGCTGATGACCACTGCCGCCGGCTACTACATGGGTGCGCACGGCCCGGTCAACTGGTTGCACATGCTGCACACCGTTTTCGCCACCATGCTGATCGCCGCGGGTACCGCCGCCCTCAACCATTACATCGAACGCGATTCCGATCGCTTTATGCGCAGAACCGCCGGCCGGCCCCTGCCCACCGGCGTCATACAGCCGCGTGAAGCGCTGTTGTTTGGTGTTTTGCTTTCTATCGCGGGCGCCGTGGATCTTTATGTTGTCGGAGGCCTACTGGCGTCGGCTCTTGGCGTCGCCACCTGCCTCAGCTATTTGCTGGCGTACACGCCACTGAAAAAGCGCACCGTGTGGGCCACCTTCGTGGGCGCTTTTCCTGGGGCCGTTCCGCCGATGATTGGCTGGGTAGCGGCTACTGGATCGCTCGATAGGGGTGCGTGGCTGCTCTTCGCCATTTTGTTTTTCTGGCAGTTCCCGCATTTCCATGCCATCGCCTGGATGTACCGCGAAGACTACGCCCGCGCGGGTATCCTCATGCTGCCAGTGGTGGATCGCGACGGCACACGCACCTTTCGCCAGATTGTATGGTTCGCCGCCGCGCTGGTAGCGGTCAGCTTGTTGCCTTCGCTAATGGGATTAACGGGAGTTTTATACTTTTTCGGCGCGCTGATCGTCAGCACTGCGCTCGTGCAGGTGGCCATCTGGGCCGCCAGCACCAAAACCAACGCTCGCGCCAAGTGGCTCATGCATGCCACCGTCTTGCACATACCGCTCTTGCTGGCGCTGATGGCCTACGACAAGATTCCGCGCTAAAACGTTTAGATGATCTCCCACGCCGCGGTGAATGCGTTGCTTAATGGCACCAGCGGAATTTTATTGGCATGCGGGTACGCCGCCATTCGCAACGGAAAAGTCCAGATTCACAAACGCTTCATGATCTCCGCGTTCGCGGTGTCTACAGTTTTTCTGGTTTCCTATGTGCTGTACCACTATCGCGTGGGCCATGTGCCCTTTCAGGGCCAGGGCTGGATTCGCCCCGTCTACTTCGTGCTTCTCGTCTCGCACACCATACTAGCTATCGTTATCGTCCCGATGATTCTCGTAACTCTGCGTCGCGCCTTTCTGGAACGGTTCGATCGGCATCGCATCATCGCGCGCTGGACGCTTCCGCTATGGTTTTATGTTTGCGTTACCGGAGTGATTGTCTACCTGATGCTGTACCAGATTTACGCGCCCAAAGGTTGAGACGCGCGGCCCCAGGAAACTAATTTTTCGAGAGTCCGGCAATCACGGCATCCGTGAATTCGTCCGTACCCGCGCTGCCACCCACGTCTCGAGTGGTATGCGTCCCTTCGCGATAGACCTTATCGAGTGCCGCTTCAATCTGGCGAGCCGCCGAACGTTCTCCAAGATGATCAAGCATGAGAATACTGCTGAGCAGCAGGGCAGTAGGATTTGCAAATCCCTTGCCGGCGATGTCCGGCGCTGTTCCATGTACCGCTTCGAACATTGCCGCATCGTCCCCAATATTTGCGCTCCCGACTACGCCCAGTCCCCCGACCAGCCCCGCGGCCAGATCGCTCATCACATCGCCGTAGAGGTTGGGCAGCAGCAGCACATCAAACTGCTGCGGGTTCAGCACAATCTGCATGCAGGCGTTGTCCACGATCATTTCCAGGTACTCGATATCCGGGTAGTGAGCGGCGACGGTGCGGATGGATTTCAAAAACAACCCGTCCGACATTTTCATGATGTTGGCTTTATGAATGGCGTGGATTTTCTTGCGCCCGTTTTTCTTGGCGTAATCGAAGGCAAAACGCGCGATGCGCGTGGAAGCTTTTTCCGTGATGATCTTCAGGCTTTCCACCACGCCGGGAACGACTTCATGCTCCAGGCCCGAGTACAAATCCTCGGTGTTCTCACGCACCAGCACAACATCGACGCCTTCGAAGCGCGACTTCACTCCCGGCAGGTTTTTCACCGGGCGCAAATTGGCATACAGATCCAGCGTTCTGCGGAGCGCCACGTTCACACTCGGCGCGCCGCCGGCAATCGCGGTGGCCATAGGACCCTTGAGAGCCACGTGATTGCGCCTGACAGAATCCACGGCGGACTGGCTGACCAGTTGACCCTTTTCCGTGCTCTTGTCCGTGCGGCCTTCGAGCTCTTCCCAGTCAATCTGCACGCCCGCGGCATCCAGGATGCGCCGCACCGCGGTAGCCACCTCCGGCCCGATGCCTTCACCCGGTATCAACGTGACCTTATGTCTCATAGATGCATCGTATTGTAAGCGATGAACTGGCGTTTTGGCATAGCGTGGCGAGACGGTTTCCGTAGCGGTTTCCCATCAGGAACCTCGCCCCGTGCAGCACCTCGCGAGTTTTGCTATAATATCAGCAGGATCGCGGCTCTATCCGCGACCGGAGGCCATAGTAACTATGATTAATCTGACGCCCGTTGCCAGCACCAAAGTCAAAGAAATCATGACCATGCAGAACCCGTCGCCAATTGCCCGGCGCGCAGCGGTGGTAGGCGGTGGCTGCTCTGGGTTCCAATACCACATGGCGTTTGAGAACCAGACCGGCGAGAACGACCAGATTTTCGAATTTGACGGCCTGAAGGTGGCCGTGGACCAGATGAGCTCCATGTATCTGGATGGCATTGAGATTGATTACATCGAGACCGTCGAAGGCGCCGGCTTTAAATTCAACAACCCC
>JBBRPU010000030.1:0-18988 GCA_038227545.1 Candidatus Acidiferrales bacterium | reverse complement strand
CTACGGTCCCGATGAGCTGTACACCCGCTGGGCGATGCGTTCGCTGACGCACTGGAAGGATCTGTTTGGTACGAGCTCGCCGGCGTTGTTTCATGAAACCGGAGTGTTGTGGGTCGCGAGTGAAGGCGAGGCGCCACTTGCGGACATGACAGCGGCGTTGACGCGCTGCGGCGTGGCTTTTGAAACGTTGGACTGCGATGCTATGGCGCAACGGTATCCGCAATTCAGCCCGCAGAACTTGACCGGTGGCGTGCTGGAGACAACCAGCGGCGTGTTGATGGGGCGTCGCGCGGTGTTGGCGGCCCTGGAGCGAGCCGTAAGTCAGGGCGCGGAATACTGCCACGCGCACATTACACCACCGGCAGTTGATAGCAGCGGCTCGACGCTCCATAAGGTCACGACCGCGAGCGGCGAAGAAATTTCCGCAGGGCAATTCGTGTTCGCCTGCGGCGCGTGGCTTGGAAAAATATTTCCTGAACTGCTGGGTCCACGCATTTTTCCCAGCCGGCAGGAAGTCTTCTTTTTTGGAGTGCCGCCCGGGGACATGAATTTCGATGCGCGATCGCTGCCAACGTGGCTGATTCCAGCGGAAGAGACGTATGGCATGCCAGACCTGGAATCGCGCGGATTCAAGATCGCGTTCGATGGCCACGGAGAATGCGTGGATCCCGATACGCAAAGTCGCGTGGTGTCGAAAGAATCCACGGAGCGAGTGCGCGCTTATGTCGCCAAACGCTTCCCGGCCCTGCGTGATGCGCCCATCGTGGAAACGCGCGTCTGCCAGTATGAAAATACTTCGACCGGGGATTTTCTGATTGACCGCCACCCGCGAATGAACAATGTGTGGTTCGCCGGGGGCGGGTCCGGGCACGGATTCAAGCATGGGCCGATGGTGGGAGAGTACGTCGCACAACAGATCCTGGATGGCGGAGCAGCCGAGCCGCGATTTGCGCTTGCGAACAAGGCCACGGTGCAAAAGCGTGCGGTATACTGACGCGCGGGCAGGCATATAAGTACCGGTGAATTGTGCGCGAACTGAAACTTTCGCGGCGGGATTGCGTCTTTACACAATGGCGGTCTGCGGGCGGCCCTGAGACACGGCAGAAGTATGTCTTTCATGAGCAAGTACGAAAATGCGTGGAGGGAAAATGTTCTTGAAGATGCAGCTAGCGGTGCGGGCCGCTCGGGCGTTGACCGTAACCTTAGCCATGCTAGCTTTCTGTGGGACTCCGGCAAATGCCGGTCCCGGCAAAGCCGCGGAATTCACGGTGCCGGTGGAGTACTACAAGTTGCCCAACGGTTTGCGTGTGGTGCTTTCGCCTAACCACACCGCTCCCACCATTTGTGTGGGCGTCTATTACCACATCGGATTTCGCATCGAGCCACGGGATCGCACGGGCTTCGCGCATCTGTTCGAACACATGATGTTTCAGGGCTCGGCCAATCTGGGCAAGATGGAGTTCGTCAAACTGGTGCAGCAGAACGGCGGCATTCTGAACGGTTCGACGCGTTTCGATTTCACCAATTATTTTGAAACGCTGCCCGCCAACAAACTGGAAACCGCGTTGTGGGCGGAAGCCGACCGCATGGGCGGACTCGCGGTGAACGAAGATAATTTGAAAAATCAACAAGGCGTGGTCGGCAACGAAGTGAAAGTCAACGTGCTGAACAGCCCGTATGGCGGCTTTCCGTGGCTGGATATGCCGCAGTATGCCAACACGAATTGGTACAACGCGCACAATTTTTATGGCGACCTGAAGGATATCGAGGCCGCGACGCTGACGGATGTGCAATCGTTTTTCAAAACTTACTACGCGCCGAACAACGCGGCGCTGGCCATTGTGGGCGATTTCGATCCGGCGGAAGCCAAGAAGTTTGTGGAGAAATATTTCGGCGGGCTGAAGTCCTCGCCGCTGCCGGCGCAACCGGATCTGACCGAACCGCGCCAGGAAAAAGAAAAACACGCCACCAAAAAAGATGCGCTGGCGCAAAAACCGGCGCTGGCGCTCGGCTACCACATGCCAGACCGCAACACTCCGGAGTATTACGCCATGAGCCTGATAGACGAAATGCTCATCGAAGGGGATGACAGCGTGCTGCATCAGGAGTTGGTGCAGAAACGCGGCTACACCGGCAACGTGAGCGGCGGAATCAATCTGCTGGGCACGCCCTGGAACTATTACGGACCGATGCTGTTCATCACCAATTTGCTACACGACCCGGGGACCACACCGGAAACCATTGTGCAGAGCATTGATGCTTCGGTAGAGACACTGCGTACCAAGCCGGTGGAACAGAAAACGCTGGATCGCGCGTTGGTAAAACTGCGCTCCGATCTGTACGACACCATCGGAGGGCAGGGCGGATTTGGCCTGGTGGATCTGCTGGCCAGCCTCGCATTGTTTGACGACAATCCGGCGCGAGTGAATTCGCTGGTGGGCGAATACGAAAAAGTTACTCCCGCGCTGATTCAGAAGACGGCGCAGGAATATCTGCGGCCGGAAAATCGCACCGTGCTTTTGATCGAGCCGGGACAAGCGGCGGCCGCGCCGGGCGCCAAGCCTGACGGTGAAGAAAAGAAAAATTAATGGAGCGCATGATGACCACGACCCGAACATGCAAAGTACTGCTGCCTGTAGCACTCCTTGGATTGGTTGCTTTCGGCGCCACCGCGCAGACATCCACGCCAGTTGCTCCATCGGCAAAACAAACGCCTCCGCCTGGCGGCGTGCCAAAAGCATTCAATGTTCCCGCACACGAAACGTATACGCTGCCGAATGGCATGCGCGTGACGCTGGTGCCTTACGGAAATATTCCCAAAGTAGACATCAGTCTTTCGATTCGCTCGGGAAATATCAACGACCCGCGCCGAATGCTGGGCGTCGCCGACATCACGGGAGAAATGCTGAAGGAAGGCACGAAAACGCTGAGCGCCAAAGCGCTGGCCGAAACCATTGCCGGCATGGGCAGCAGCCTGGACCTGCGCGTTGGCGAAGACGAAACCGTTGTGGACGTGGATGTGCTGTCGGAATATGACGCCGCGGCCATCAAACTGTTGGCGGATTGGGCGATGCATCCGCTGCTGCCGGATTCGGAGCTGGCGCGGTTGAAAGCCAATCTGATGAGGCAAGTGGTGGTTTCCAAAACTCGGCCAGGGCAAATTGCGCTGGCACGCTTCCGCAAACTCATGTACGGCGATCATCCCTACGGAGACATTCTGCCCACGGAAAAAAGCCTGAACAAGATGACCATGGAGGATGTGCGCAAGTTTTACGCCGAGAATTACGGAGCGGAGCGCGCGCATATTTATGTGGCGGGAAAATTTAATGTTGCGAACGCGAAAAAAGCGATTACGGAAGGTTTTTCCGGATGGGCCAAAGGAACGCCGCCGCCGGTGAACGCTCCCAAGCCAAAAACGCAGCGCCTGCTGGACGTGACCGACCGGCCTAACGCGCCGCAATCCACAATTTACGTGGGGCTGCCGGTCGCGGATGCCACCAACCCGGACAATATTGCGCTGCTGGTGACCAATTCCCTGCTGGGTGGCTCATTCGGTTCGCGCATCACGACAAATATTCGCGAGCAGAAAGGCTACACGTATTCTCCCAGCAGCCAGGTTTCACGCAGGTATCACGACGCGTACTGGGCGGAGATTGCGGATGTCACCACGGCATCCACCGGACCGGCGCTGAAAGAAATTTTCGGAGAAATCGAGCGCCTGCAGAAAGAAGCGCCCAGCGAGGCGGAGTTGAAAGGTATCCAAAGTTATCTGTCGGGGGTATTCGTGATTCAAAATTCTACGCGGCAGGCGCTGATCGGGCAGCTACGCTACGTGGATTTGCAGGGCCTCGGCGAAGACTACCTGAAAACCTTTGTGCAAAAAGTGAACGCCGTCACGCCAGAAGATGTTCAGCGCATGACCGCAAAATATATCAAGCCGGATCAGATGACCATCGTGGTGGTGGGAGACAAGTCGAAGATCACCGAGCAACTGGCGCCCTTCGCTTCGGACGCGGCGGGGGCCAGCAAGTAGCGTTCCACTACTTTCGCGTCACGTGAATGTCATCCCTCAATTAACCAGATGAATCTCGATCTTTAGCCTGCGTTAGTGGCGGACGCGCGTTTTTGCTGGCCGGTTTTGTGAGCATACAAATCGCGATCAGCTTCAGAAAGCAAGATTTCAAGCCTTCCGCTGTCGCCGCGATACGTAGAGACGCCAATACTCGCGGAAATCACGGGCTGTTCGGCATCACGGCGCATCACTTCCTGGAGCCGCAAGGCTACCAGGTTGGCTTCTTTCTCGCGGGCCTCGGGCAATACCAGCACAAACTCGTCTCCGCCATAGCGCGCCGCGGTATCCACCGCGCGGCTATTCAGGCGCAGAATATCTCCCAGCCGGCAGATAGCGCGACTACCCACCAAGTGGCCGTAGGTGTCGTTGATTTTTTTCAGACCGTCCACGTCAATCAGCAAAATTGAAAAAGGTCTCCCGGTGCGATTGCTGCGCTCCATTTCTTTTTCCAGTACGTCGAGCAGGCGGCGATAATTTGCCAGTCCCGTCAGCGGATCGCTGACCGCGAGGTGTCGGACTTTTTCGAAGAGGCGCGCGTTATCGAGCAGCGCGCCACCGAGCGCCACAATATAACTCATCACCGTAAGACCCTGCGCCAGAGCGAACGGCGCATCCATCAGATGCTCCGACTGCGAGGCCGCAAACTGCGCGCCGAGATTCAGCCAGGCGGTAGCGTAAATGGCGCTATCGTACGCGCTGGCGTGACGCTGCAGACGCCGCCGATACCAGATGAGCGCGGCAAGAAAAATCACACCGGGCAAAAGTTGCTGCGGGCTGGGGAATAAAGATCCGGGAGCGGGAGAAATTTGCGGCGGCAAACGCTTCAGCGCCAGGGTGATTAAATAAGTGGCGCCGACCACGGTAACAAATGCGGCGGCAATTTCCTGTCGAGGATAGTGAGAGCGAGGCAGGAAGCGCTCCACTAGGAGCGCCACGATCAGCAGCAGCGCGAAAACCATGCGGCTCTCCCACCACGCTACCGGCGCCCATAAAAAATGCAGCGGCACATCGTGGAGAAGTTGAAAAAAGAGCACGCTCGTGGCGGTGAGTACCGCGCCGGAGACCATGAAACCCACACCGAGAATCAGCGAGATGCGGTCCTGGGTGCCTTGAAAGCGCACCAGGCTGACGGCCGCAAACACGAAGGCCAGCAGGCCGGTCATGATCTGCAGATAGCCCTGGAGCACCGGATCGGGTTGCAGGGAGATTCCGCGCAGCCAGTACGCGCCGACAAAAATGGAGGCGAATGCCGCCGTGTGCAGGAGCGCGATGGCCGCAGGCTTGCGGGTTTTGAGCAGGAACGAGAGAGACATGGGTGGTGGCGGCAAGGATGTTTCTTGCCACTAGATAATTAGACTACGCGCGGGTTGCGGCAGTTTCGCTGTTGCGGGAGAGAGTCAATTAAACGATACCGTACGGTGGAACGCTGACGGGTACAGTGCACCTGTTCGCGGGTACCAGCACCAAAAGGCGTGATCGGATGGAGAGCGCGACGGGAAATTTTGAGCTTGCGAAGCGATGCCAGTTCTTGCAAAGTTACTGCCATTGAAACGATTCAATGAAGCAGAATGTTCGGGCTCAGGACATGCGGAAGCCCGCAGCGCGGAACACCACTTTAGCGTGCAATCCTTTTGTTCTGCCGCGAGCGAAACTTCAGTTTTTTTAAGTTTTAGCGTTTGTAACGTTCATAACAGGAGGAACATTTGAGCAGTGAAGCGGCCGTTACCGGCGCCCCGCAGTTACGGCGCTCACTTACGCTCTGGAACCTGATCATTATCGGCATGGTGATTGTGCAGCCCATCGCGCCGATGGGAATTTACGGCGTCATTAGCAACAAGGCTGGTGGACACGTAGTTACCACCATTCTGATCGCCATGGTGGCGATGCTTTTCACCGCCATCAGCTACGGAAAAATGGCGCGCGCTTATCCCAGCGCCGGCTCCGCATACACCTACGTCGGGAAAGAAATCCACCACGGATTCGGATATTTGACCGGTTGGGCCATGGTGATGGATTACATCCTGAATCCACTGATCTGCACCATCATCTGCAGCAAGCTCACGCAGAACATTCTCCCCAGCGTTCCTTACTGGGTGCTGGCGGTGTTCTACGCCGGATCTTTCACGCTGCTGAATTTGCGCGGGGTGAAAACGTCGGCGCGCATCAACGAAGTGCTGGCCGCCGGCATGACCATCGTGGTCATCGTGTTTTTCGCGTTCATCATCCGCTTCATATGGGGGATGCATACCTACGGCGCAACCCTCTTCACGCAACCCTTCTACAATCCTGCGACTTTCAGTCTTCCCAGAATATTTCAGGGCACTTCTATCGCGGTGCTCAGTTACATCGGGTTCGACGCCATCTCGGCGTTTTCAGAAGAGGTTGAGGATCCGCGTCGCAACATCATGTATGCCACCGTGCTGGTGTGCATTATCGCCGGGGTCCTTTCTTCTCTGGAGGTATACGCTGCGCAAATCGTGTGGGGCTCCGCTCCTTTTCCGGACGACAAAGTGGAATCGGCGTTTCCACTGGTGGCCCAGCAGGTCGGTGGATTTTTTCTTTTTCAACTGCTGAATTTCACCATCCTGATCGCCAATATCGGCTCCGGCATGGGCGCGCAACTAGCGGCGGCGCGCTTGTTGTACGGAATGGGGCGGAATGATGCGTTGCCGAAAGGATTTTTTGGAAAAATTGCGGCGAAGACGCGTATTCCGCAGAACAACGTGATTCTCGTTGGATTTATTGCGCTCGCGGGAGCGTTCATCATCAGCTATGAGCGTGGAGCTGAGCTGCTCAACTTTGGCGCTTTCATCGCCTTTATGGGGGTGAATGCCGCCTCCTTCGTGCGTTATTTCGTGCGTTCGAAAGAGAAGACCATCGGCAATCTCTTAATTCCCGGGCTAGGCTTTCTGATCTGCGGATTTATCTGGTGGAACCTCAGCCCGCCGGCCAAAATTGCGGGCACCATCTGGCTGGCGCTGGGAATTGCGTATGGGGCGTGGAAGACTTCCTGGTTCCGGAACGAGATGTCTTTCGACACGCCCGCTGAGTAACGGGCGGCTGGAGCTGATTTGAAACGGCGTGGCAGCAAAGATTTGACCGTCACCATGCGGGACGTCGCCGAAACCAGCGGCTTTTCTCCCGCTACCGTTTCTATCGTGCTGAACAACGCTCCGCTGGCGCGCTACATCGCCCCGGCAACAAAAAAACGCATCGAAGAAACGGCCAAGAAACTGGGTTACCGGCCCAATGCCATGGCGCGATTTTTGCGCAGCAAGCGCAGCCACAGCGTAGGTGTAATGTTCTTCGACATTCTCGACCCGTTTTGCACACCGGTGCTGCGCGGCATTGAGAACGCGCTGTACCAGTGCTCGTATGTTCCGATTTTCGCCGACGCGCACAATCAACGAAACCGTTTCGAGCGTTATCTGGAGATGATGCTGGACCGTCACGTCGAAGGTTTGATCGTGGTGGCCAACTGGCTGTTCGTGGATATTCAACTGCTCGCTGACATCGGCAAGCGTAATATTCCCGCCGCCACCATTGGCTGGGAATTGCCGGGAGACACGGTGAGCTCCGTGATTGTGGACAACGAAGCAGGCGGGCGACTCGCGCTGGAACATCTTTATCAGCTGGGCCATCGCAGGATTGCGTTCATTCGCGGGCCTAAGACGCTGATTGACAGCGCTCCGCGGTGGCGAGGCATTCAGAAATTCGCGCAATCAGCGGGGCTGGAAATTGATAGCGCGCTGGTGGCGCAACTGCCGGATTCGTTCGATCCCAACTCTGGATTTGAAGGCGGCATGCGATTTACCGATGAGCTGCTGCAGAAAAAGAAGCGCTTTACGGCGTTGGTGGCTTTCGATGACCTTACAGCGCTGGGCGCTATCCGGGCGCTTACCAAGGCCGGGGTGAAAGTGCCGGAGCAATGCTCGGTGATCGGATTTGACGACGTGCCCTTGTCCGCGCTCTCGGCGCCGGCGTTGACCACAATTCGCCAACCACTGGAAGCCATGGGGGCGCTGGCGGTAAACGTGGTGATGGAAGGCGTGAACGCCAACCTGGAAAAGCGCGATGTGAATATCGCGCGCCACAAGACCACGCCCGAATTAGTCATTCGCGACTCCACACGGGCGGCTTCGCTGGCGGGCGCGGACGACTGATTTAAATAGCTCGAAACTCGCTCGCTGGGGCACGTCGGGAAAATAACGCGCGAGCTCCGCGGCCCGCGCCCGGTAGCACTCCTGATTTACTTCCAGCTATTCGGCCTTTGGCAGATAAACCATCGAAGGAGTCATGAATTCCACGCCCGGAAGTTCGCTGGCCACTCTGACGCGCTCGAATTTTCCTTTTTTGCCTCCGCTATTCTCGAAGGTCAAAAGGTACTGGTTGTTGAGGTGGGTGGAAATTTCGTCAAAATAGCCGCGAAAAGACACCGGAGTTCCAGCTCCCAAAAAGTAAGACTCCGCCCCCGTTGCATCGGAGAGCCGGCTTAACTGCGATTGCGCGTTCGAAACTCGAAAGTATCCGCGCCCGTTATGGCCCGCATCCGGCGCGTACAGCGTCCAGATGTTGACATTGGCTTTTTGTGCGCTTTCGATGGTGGGATCCAGATCCGGGGTGATGGGCCCAAAGTCTCCGTTGAAATAATCTATGCCGGAAGAAATGAGCAAGATGGAACGGCGCTCTCCGGCGCCCGGCAGGCGCTTGATGAGATCCTGCAGCTCCATATATGGGCTGGAGAATGCGCCATAGCTGCCAGACGGAATTCGCAGTGCTTTGGCGGCGAGTTGATGATCCTTTGTAAAATCCTGCGCGATCGTTGCGGTTCCGTTGCGTCCATAAAATACACCTACGAAAGTGGTCGGTGGCTGGGCGGCGATGAACCTTTTCAGATCGCTCCACTGCGAAGCGGTGTTCTGCTCGAGCGAATCGTCAATCAGAATGGCCAGAAACAGCGCCTCTCCGCGGCGCCAATCGGCGACCTGCAGCCTTTCCTTGCCCTGATACAACTGCAAGTCATCTTTTTTCACCGCCGGCGGCGGGGTATTCTTTTTGCCTACCGCCGTTACCGTGGTGGTTACAGATTCCGCCGCGCGCACCGCCGACGGTGCCAGGCTCGCGAGTGCCAGCGCCAAGCCTGCTAAAACTAAAAGTCTATTTCCGCGCATCGTTTTCGTCATTACTTTACTCTCCTGTGCTTTCGATTTATTAGATGCGTAAAGCAGGCGAAGCAGATACGTCCTGTGTACCGGTGGCAGCTGCGTCTTTAAAAGTCACCGGTTCATCGGTTTACGAGTTGGCATCGCGAGCGAACTGTGCTGAAATGCCCTCGCCGTAAGTGTCCTCGGAGAACTACCTCTTGAAATCCTACATTGGAGCCATTGATCAAGGCACGACCAGCACCCGATTTATGGTGTTCGATAAGTCGGCTCGCGTGGTAGCGGTAGCGCAAAAAGAGCACGAGCACATTTTTCCCCGCGCAGGCTGGGTTGAGCACGATGCGCTGGAAATTCGTCGCCGCACGCGTGAAGTTATCGGTGACGCGCTGGCGCAACGAAATCTGCACGCAGAGGATTTAGCGGCCATCGGCATTACGAATCAGCGAGAGACCACGGTAGTGTGGGACCGCAAAACTGGCGAGCCCATCGCCAACGCCATCGTGTGGCAAGACACGCGAGTTTCCGCGGATGTAACGGAGTTCTCGTCCCGCGGTGGGCAGGATCGTTTTCGATCACAAACCGGGTTGCCGCTCAGCACGTATTTCAGCGCGCTGAAAATTCGCTGGCTGCTGGCCAATGTTTCCGGCGCACGTGAGCGGGCGGCTGCCGGCGAATTGCTATTTGGAAATATAGATAGTTTTTTAGTTTGGAATTTGACAGGCGGGGCCGAGGGCGGCGTACACGTAACCGATGTGACCAATGCCAGCCGCACGCAGCTATTTAATTTGCAGACGCTTGACTGGGATCCGCAATTACTGGAAGCGTTTGATATTCCGCGCGCGATGCTGCCGCAAGTGCGATCCAGCAGTGAAATTTATGGATACGCCACGCAAAAAGAAATTCAAGGCGTGCCCATCGCCGGCATTCTGGGCGACCAGCAAGCCGCGCTGGTCGGCCAGGCATGTTTTGCTCCCGGCGAAGTGAAAAATACGTATGGGACCGGGTGTTTTCTGCTGATGAACACCGGCGAAAAGATGATTCCCAGCAAATGCGGACTGCTGACTACCGTGGCCTACAAACTCGGCGGCGCGCCGGCACATTATGCGCTGGAAGGGAGTGTGGCCATCACCGGGGCCCTGGTGCAGTGGCTGCGCGACAACCTCGGGCTCATCCGGCGCAGCGAAGACGTGGAATCTTTAGCTCGCACGGTAAATGATAATGGCGGCGTTTACTTTGTGCCGGCTTTCTCCGGCCTGTATGCGCCGCACTGGAAGGAAAATGCCCGCGGCGTCATCGCCGGGCTCACGCGTTACGCCAACAAGGGCCACCTCGCGCGCGCCGTACTGGAAGCCACCGCGTATCAGACTCGCGAAGTCGTCGAAGCCATGGAAAAAGATTCCGGTATTCCGCTGGCGAATCTTCGCGTGGACGGCGGAATGATCGTGAATGAATTGTTGATGCAATTTCAGGCCGACATTCTGCATCGTGAGGTGCTGCGTCCGATGATTCAGGAAACAACTGCGCTGGGCGCGGCCTACGCGGCGGGACTGGCGGTGAAGTTTTTTTCCGGGCTGGAAGAATTGCGCGCCAATTGGGCCGTTGATCGCGTGTGGAAGCCGACGATAGACGAAGCGACGCGCGAAGAACTTTACCGGCAATGGAAAAAAGCGGTTACGCGCTCGCTGGATTGGGCCGACTCGTAGTCGTTATCTTTCGGAGGACTTTGCATGCACTCGCCCCTGCTCGGCGAATTTCTTGGCACGATGATCCTGATTTTGTTGGGTGACGGCGTGGTGGCCGCCGTAGTGCTGAAACATTCGAAAGCCCACGATAGCGGCTGGATGGTCATCACCGCCGGCTGGGCCTTTGCCGTGATGGCCGGCGTCTTTACCGCTATGGCCTGCGGTGGCGAAGGTCACTTGAATCCCGCCGTGACGCTGGGCCTCGCGGTGCGCGCAGGCAACTATAGCAAAGTCATTCCCTACTCGTTCGTACAGCTGCTAGGTGCCATGGTTGGTGCCGCGCTGGTGTGGCTGCAATATCTGCTGCATTGGCGCGAGACGGAAAATCCCGCCGCCAAACTTGCCTGTTTTTGCACGCATCCGGCTATTCGCAGTCTCTTCCCCAACCTGTTGAGCGAACTAATCGCCACCTTTGTGCTGGTGCTTGTGGCGGGCGCCATCGGTTCGCAACATGTATTTGCGAATGGACCTGCGCCCGGTGTGGGTATCGCGCTGGTCGCTAGCCTCGTCTGGGGCATCGGCCTTTCCCTAGGGGGCTCCACCGGTTACGCCATCAACCCCGCGCGCGATTTTGGCCCGCGTCTCGCTCACGCTATCCTGCCGATTGCCGGAAAAGGCAGCTCCGACTTTGCCTACGCACCCGTTCCTATCGTTGGCCCGTTACTGGGCGGGGCCCTGGCAGGCTTGGCGCTGAGACTTCTGCAGATTTAAATTTTCGATGGCCAAATGCGCAACCACATGAACCCCGCGCGAGCTATCCTGCTGGCCGCTTCGCAGAACGCATGGCTGCGTGATCACGCGGCGAAGCATGAATTCGTGCGCCGCGCCGTTTCTCGATTCATGCCCGGAGAAGAATTGGGCGACGCGCTGGCAGCCGCGCACACACTGCAAACGAAAGACATCGGATCCATTTTCACGCACCTGGGCGAAAACATCCGGGACGCCGCCGAAGCGCGCGCAGTTACCGACCACTACCTGGAAGTATTGCGACGAATTCGCGAGGAGCAGCTGAACACGGAAATATCGGTGAAGCCCACGCAACTAGGATTGGACCTGAGTCCCGAGTTTTGCTGGGAGAACTTGAGAGAAATCATTGCTGAGGAAGATTCAGCGCGCATCGTATGGATTGATATGGAGGCGAGCAACTACATAGACTCCACACTGACGCTTTATCGTCGAGCGCTTGCGGAATTCCCCAATGTGGGGTTGTGTTTGCAGGCGTATCTGCGGCGCACCAGAACTGATTTGGCCACTCTGTTGCCATTGGGGGCGTCCATCCGGCTGGTTAAAGGCGCGTACAGCGAGCCCGCGGAGATTGCGTTTCCGAAAAAATCCGATGTGGACGACAATTATTTGGCGCTGGCCACGGAAATGCTGGCCGCGAAGAAATTAGAACCGAAAATACGCGCCGCTTTTGGGACGCATGACGTTGCCTTAGTCCAGCGCATTGCGGAATTCGCCGGTAACAGCAGGATACCCAAATCCGACGTGGAAGTGCAGATGCTTTACGGCATCAAGAGTGGCGAGCAGCAACGTCTGGCGCGCGAGGGATACAATTCCCGGGTTTTGGTCGCCTACGGAGCACACTGGTATGCGTGGTTCATCCGGCGACTGGCGGAGCGTCCGGCAAATTTGTGGTTCGTAGCGCGAAATCTTTTTCACGCAAACTAAATGCCATGGCCAGCAGCAAATCAAAATCGGGCACGGAGGTCATGCCCTCCGTGCCGGCGGCGGCGGTGATGAGTTTCCTGAAAGACACGGGAGGATTGGTGTCGTGGACCAATCGCGATCTGGCTGAAACGCTGGGTATTGCCGCGGCGGAAGCGGCGAAAGTGGTCCTCATCATGGAAATGCAGGGCTACATAAAATCCCAACAGGGCGGCCGCGAATACTTCACGACCGGCGAGGGTCAGACGGTTTCCGGCTCCAAGTTGCCGCGCTTCACGATCGAACGCGTGGAAAAAGCGTTGACGGGACTGAAAGAACGAATCGCGGCCGCCCGCAAGGACTTCAAGTCTCCATTTAAAATTTCCAAGGCCGTGGCATTCGGAGATTTCCTCGGGGAACGCCCTCGTGTCCAAGCTCCCGATGTGGGCATCGAACTGGTCAAACGCACAACGGACGAAGCGGAAACGCATTCCGCAACCGAGAGCAAACAACGCCTGGAATTCTTGAAAGAACTGCGCGGCAAAGGCACACCGCTGAACGTGCAGGCCTATCAGGAATGGATGAGCAAACGATCACATCAGAAATTGGTGTGACGAGCTTGAGCGGCTGGACGGATAATCAGTTTTTGCAGCGTTGAAGAGGAGCGTTCATGAAATTCCGTCACTACAAATATATATTGGCATTCGTATTGGCCACGCCGCTAACGGCATACGCGCAGGCACTCGACACAGGAAAAATTGACGAGGCGCTGGGCCGCTCCGGCCAAAAAATGGGAGACGTATACAAATTTGGATTCCCGCGAACGGACCTGCAGGTTTCGGTGCACGGGCTGGCGATAAAACCGGGACTGGCGTTGGGTTCGTGGGCGGCTTTTCTGGGCGCCGATGACAACGCCATGGTGATGGGCGACCTGGTGCTGCTGGAAAGCGAATTGAATCCCGTGATGGAAAAACTGCGTGCTGCGGGCTTTGAGATTTCCGCGGTGCACAATCATTTGATCGAAGAAACGCCGCATGTCATGTACATGCACTACATGGGGCACGGGCCGGCTGCTCAGATCGCGGCTTCGCTGCGAGCAGCGCTGGCAATTTCAAAAACACCACTGGCGAAACCGCCCCCGGTAGCTGCCGAGCCGGCAGCCCCCGCATGGGCTAGCGCTGTTGAAAAGGGCATGGGGCGCAAGGGCACCTTCAAAGGTGGAGTTTTGTCGTACGGAATTCCGCGCTCCGATACCGTCACGTCCTCGGGGATGACCATCCCGCCCGCTGCGGGAGTTGCCGAGGCGATAAATTTTCAGTCGGGAGACGAAGGTACAGTGGCCACCACCGGAGATTTCGTGCTGACCGCCGCGGAAGTGAACCCGATCGTTTCAGAATTGCAGGCTCACCACATTCTGGTGACGGGCTTGCACAGCCACATGCTGACCGAAGAACCTCGCCTGTTCTTCCTGCATTTCTGGGCCGTGGGCAGTCCTGAAGCGGTGAGCGCAGGAATCGCGGAAGCGCTAAAGCATGTCGCAGTGAAGTAAGAAGGACAATCAGAATTATTTCTCGATCAAGCGAATGGCGCAGTAATGCTCGAGTCGTGCGTAACGAGACAGTTTTCGGTGTTACAGATATCGGATATTTGATTATTCGCCACCCTTCTCGGGGGACTCGCTCGCCAACGCAAACGCTACGTACACACCGCCAGAACCGGACTTCGGATCTTTGCCTCCGCCGGCGGCAATTACGACGAATTGCCGGCCATTCACTTCGTAAGTTATGGGAGTCGCGTTCCCCGAGAATGGGAGCGTGGTTTCCCATAGCAGCCTGCCCGTAGCCTTATCAAAAGCGCGGAACTTTTTGTCAAAATTGCTGGCACCGATAAAAAGGATCCCGCCCGCGGTGACGACCGGGCCTCCGTAATTTTCCGTGCCCGTGTCTTTCATGCCCCTGGCAATCAATTCTGGATATTCCCCGAACGGAATTTTCCAGAGATATTCGCCGGTGTTTAAATCAATTGCATTGAGAGTGCCCCACGGTGGCGCTACCGCGGGGAAGCCGTCGGGATCGAGAAATTTTTTGTAGCCGGTGAAGCGATACTTTATTGTGGTTGGTGGCGGCGCTGAACTTTCCAATTCTTTACTTTCCCCGCTGCTCAGATATTCAATCAGAGCGAACATCTGCTCTTCGGTCAAATTTGGAAAGCCGGGCATGCGCCCTTTGCCATTTTTTATGGTGGCGGCCATGTCCTTGGGACGCAGGCGTTCGCGGATTCCTGTGAGCGCGGGAATCGCGGGAGGCGAACCTTTCATTTTGTCTCCGTGGCACAGGCCGCACTGGCTCAGGTAAATATTTTTTGGATTGTTGCCGCCGGTGTTTTCCGCCAATGCTCCGGTCCAAGCCACATCGTTAGAATTGATGTAGATGGCGCCGGTTTTCGGGTCTATCGCGGGACCGCCCCATTCGGCTCCCCCATCAAATCCCGGAAGCACCAAAGTATCTTTGCCTATGCTGAATGGGACAAATTGCCCCTCGTTTCGAAATTTCCTGAATTGCTCCACTGCCCAGTGGTGGACTTCCGGTGTGCGAGTGCTTAACTGACTTTCATCCAGCGACTGGCGCGCGAAGGGCGCCGGGCGCGCAGGCAAAGGTTGCTCCACCGCGGCGGCTTCGCCCGGCACGTTGCTGGCCGGATACTTGTGGTACTCAATGGGAAAGAGCGTTTCGCCGTTGGCCCGATTGAAGAGATAAACGTAACCGTGTTTGGTGGTTTGCGCTACGGCGTCGATTTCCTGCGCTCCGCGCTTTACCGTGAGCAGCGCGGGCGGTGAAGGAAAGTCCCGATCCCACAAATCATGGCGAACGCCTTGGAAATGCCAGATGCGCTCTCCGGTCTCGGCATTCAGGGCGATGAGGCAGTTGGCGAAGAGATTGTCGCCGATACGGTCGCCGCCGTAAAAATCGAATGCCGCGGAACCGGTAGGAACGTAAACGATGCCGCGTTTGGAATCCAGCGACATCCCCGTCCAATTATTCGCCGCGCCACTGGTCTTCCACGCATCTTTCGGCCAGGTATTTTCTCCGAATTCGCCCGCATGCGGAATGGTATGAAACGACCAGCGCAGCTTGCCGCTGCGCACATCGAAAGCGCGGATGTCACCCGGGGGCGCGGGCAAAGTTTCCGGCTGGCGGCCGCCGACTATAATCAGGTCCTTATAGATAACTCCCGGGCTGGTCAGATAAATGGACTGGGCTTCCGCAGGTTCGCGGCCGAGATTCTTGCGCAGGTCAATCCGACCCGCTTCGCCGAAAGTCAGAATCGGCTTGCCAGTGGCCGCGTCCAAGGCATACAGAAAATTCATCACCCCAACTAAAATCCGTCCAGCCGCGCCGTCCGTCCAGTACGAAAGTCCGCGATCAGGTTGCGTACCCACGATTCCCGAATCGAACTTCCAAAGCAACTTGCCGGTGGCAGCATTGAGCGCAAATATTTTTTGGGTTGGACTGATTCCGTAGAGCACGCCCTTTACGACTATGGGACTGGTCTGCAGCCCTCCTTCTTCCTTGGTGTCGAAACTCCACGCCATCGTTAATTCCCCGACGTTGCCCTTGTTGATGTCCGTTAGCGGTGAGTAATGATCATTTGCAGGCGTGCCACCATAAATTGGCCAATCGTAATTTTCTGTACCGGGTTCGGATGAAGGCTTGCTCTGGTGCGCACCGTCGCCACGGGCCCACGTGACGCTTAACGCGATGGCGAGCAGCAAAACTCCACTGAACAATTTGCTTTTCATTGAGCCTCGGTGAGCCGACTTGAAAACTGTACAGATGCAGGGCTCAGGTTTTTGCTGGCGTTTTGGGCGGAATCTGCGCGAAACCGGGGGCAACGTCCCTCAGATTGTTATCTAACTTTGCTATAGCGCCCCCCACGGCCCATCTGATTCCGCCAGCCAGCAGAGTGAGGAAGAAACTATTTTCCCAGTTCTCGGGGCGGTCGCCCATGGCGGTATAGAACACGCGCCCCTTGTTATGCAGCCGCGCCCATGTCACCGGATAATTTGGCCGCTGGTAGCACTCGCCCGCCATGCCATGAGTATCGAGAGTAAGGATGACGTGCATGTCGGTGGCAAAATCTTTCAGTGAATACCATTCCTCATTAAACGAAACGGGCGACTTCACGCCTTCGAGGCCTGGGAAATTTGCATCGTTGACGATCAGATTGGCGGTTTGCAAGCGGGGCTCACTGCCATGCGTAATGAATTCCCCCCCGAGCATCCGCAGATATGGATCGCTTTGTTCACCATGAGCAATGTAGCGATTCGAGCGGTCGTCCGGATCCGGCTGGGTATGAAATGTATCGCTCGCGGCGTGTACTCCCATGAATCCGAGCCCTGCGGCCACCGCGTCGAGTAAAGCATGCTTGCCCTGTTCCGTCATCGGCGGCTGCGCATCCGTGGCCGACTTGGTCAAATCACCGGTGGTAAAGAAAAGAACCGCGGAGTGTGCGCGAAATTCCCTGGAGTCAAAAATTCGTCCATCTTTCGTGGCGTCAACTTCAAAACCATTTTTCTTACCGATCTCGCGGATGGCGCGCTCCATGATGCTGGGATTTCCAGCAGTGGTCTTCACCACGTCGTGTTCAAATCCCGACGACTTCGTGAAGATCAATACGGAGCGCTTCTGTGCCGAAAGAAGCGCGCCCGGTAATGCGAGCGCCGCACCGCTTATTGCTGCCGTTCGCAGGAATTTCCTGCGGCTCGAATCGCAAAATTTCATTTTTCCCCTTTTCGCAATCTGCTCGCCGATGACCCGTCTTTGAGCTGCCTCATTCACCGTTGCTAGCTGACTTCATATCCTAAACGCTGCGCGCAGTCTCGCATTATTTCCGGCTCCCAGTGGGAACGTTGTGCGCTCTTTTGGTGCGTCCGGCTGGAAGGAATGCGGTCCAGCAGATGCAAGAAAACGGCGGCAGAATGTTTATAGGCTGGAACCGGCGCGCGGAACGCATTGTTGCCCAGATGTTGCAGCGCATCGGACAGCGCGTAGTAAGCAGCGTCTCCCGCGTTCCATAGCCTGTCGCGCTCCGCAAATCTTTCTGGGGCGAAAGTAGCCAGCCCCAGCAGGTAGTCCGAACCGTACTCAATCATATTGATGCCCAGATCATTCCCCGTGTAGATCTTGAAATCCGGACGACGCGCGTCCCGCAGTGAAAGCCGTCTGAGCTCAACAAGCCGATCGAGCGAAGAATGTTTCAGACCTTTGATTTCGGGGATATCCATCAGCCTCGAGAAAGTGTCTTCATCGAAAATCTCACCATTCGGCGCGAACATGCTGCCGAGCTCGAACGCTAAAACATGGGCGTATCCACACGAAGCAGCTTGGTAGACGGAAATTTTCTCCGCGGCAGTTTTTCCATGCAGGCGGCTGGTCTGAAACAAAATGGGAATCGCGCCGCAAGCGGCAATGGCATCCATTTGCCGGCGATAGAGCGATACCAAATCTCCGGTTTGCCCTTCGACGTAGGCGCCCGCGACGAACGGTGTGCCTTTGCCCAGCGCTTCGCGGGTCCATCGAAGTATTTCCATTTTTTCCGGTTCGCCTAAATAGTTCACATAGCCGGTATCCATGTTGACAGCGTTCATCAGTCCGGCGCGGTGAGTATGTTGCAGGTGACGTTGAAAAGCTTCCACTGCGACTCGACCGTCCTGCTCGTATGGCAAAAGAGCAGCAGCAATTCCCTGCACTTTGCGGCCGAGGATCTGGGCTTTGGTAATTTGTTCGATATTCATGTCATCTGTTCGTTCAGTTCAGAAATTATTTCAGCTCACACCTTACTTTTCGCCGCTTTAAGTTTTGTCGCATTCACTGAATTCTTATAGTAGCTGTCGAGCGGATAGCAGCCGGAGGGAAGCCCTTTCCGCGGCGCCGTGGTGCACTCGCTGAACGTTCTACAAATCCGCTTATTTTGCAGATCACTTCCGGAAGATGCGTGCCACAACAATTCCGGATAGCTCAACGCCATTCGCCCTAGTCCAACCGCATCCACCCACCCTTCCCGCACCGCGGCTTGCGCCACGTAGGGCAGATAGTCCTGCAGATAGGTGTACGCGGTGCCCACAAAAATAAGATTTGGAAATTGCCGTTTCAGGCGGCGCGTAGCTAGCATCTGCCGGGCTACTCCCACCAGGGGATCTTCGGGCGGCAAATATCCATCCGACGGCGGGTACAAAGCGGGACGTTGCACGTGCGGATTGTAGTACGGGCTGCCGGCCGTAACATTCACAAGATGAATTTGCAGTTTTTCCAGCAGCGCCAGGAACTGCTCACTCTCTTCGAAGTCAGGCATGGTTGGATTTTGTG